>NZ_JBEZNQ010000054.1:0-56564 GCF_040653315.1 Streptomyces sp. NPDC047981
GTCACCGGATCGGTACCCGCCACGGCCTCCGCGCGGCCCAGCTTCACGAGCCGGCGCACATGCGCCTCGGCCTCGCTGACCGCGATGTGCCCGGCCGGTGCAGCCCCGCGGCCGCGTCCAGGACCAGGACGCACCCGGCGACCAGCAGGAACAGCCGGAGTCCGCGCTGCGGTTCGGGCAGCAGCCCGACCGCGAGAAGTACGGCCAGGACGTCCGCCGTGATCAGCGGCACGGCGGCGAACCGCAGCGGCGCGGGACGGCGCGGCGGCAGCGCGAGCCGGTCGGAACCGGCGCGCTGCGGCGCGAGGGAGGCGAGTCCGGGGCGCTTGCCCCGGCCCGCCGAGGGCCAGGGGCCCGGCGAAGGAGGAACGCTGGTGCTTTCCGTTGTCACGACGAAATCGGCTCTCTGTGCTCGGTGCACCGCACTCCGGCCAGCTCGCGGTACACGTCCGCGACGGCCGCGCCGGTGCGCCGCACATCGAATCTGCTGAGTACGTGTTCGTGGGCCTCGCGGCCCATGGCCCGCCGCCGCTCAGGACCGCCCAGCAGGCGGCCGACGGCGGCGGCGAGGGCGTCCGGGTCCTCGGGCGGGACCAGACACAGGGGTTCGTGGCCGGGCGGGAGGCTCTCCCGTGCCCCGTCCACATCGCTGACCACGACGGGCCGTCCGGCCGCCATCGCCTCGAGCGGCGCGAGCGCCATGCCCTCCCAACGGGACGGCAGGACGACGAGATCGGCCGCCCGGTACCAGGGCGCGGTGTCGTCGACGTTTCCGGTGAAGCGCACGGACGGCGGAGCGGCGGCCCGCAGCCGCTCCCCGTCGGGGCCGTCGCCGACCAGGACGAGACGTGCGGTCGGCACCTGTTCCAGGACCGCCGGCCAGGCGGAGAGCAGGACGTCCTGCCCCTTCTGCCGGCACAGCCGCCCGACACAGACGACGACGGGCCCGGCGCCCTCCGCGGCCGCGGCCTCCACCGGACCGTCCGGCGCGAACCGTGCCACGTCGACCCCGTTGTGGATGACCGACCACGGCGCCCGGACACCGGCCGTCTCGCCGGTTCGGCGCTCGGCCTCGCTGACGCACACGATCCGGTGCGTCCAGCGCGCCGCCCCCACTTCCCAGCGGCGGGCCAGCGCGCCGACCGCGCCGTCCACCGCCTCGAACGACCAGGCGTGCGGCTGGTACACCGTCGGCACCCGCCCGCGCAGGGCGAGTCGGGCGCACAGGCCGGCCTTCGCGCTGTGCGCGTGGACCAGGGCGGGACGGACCGTACGGATCACCGCCGCGAGGTCCCGGGTCTCCCGGACCAGACGGGGCCCGGGGTCGCGCCCGGCGCGCCAGTCGAACAGCGCGGCTCCCTCGGCCCGTACGGCCTCGGCGAGCGCGGTGCCCGGCGGGCAGGCGACGGCGACCCGAAGGCCCGCGCCGAGCTGGGCGCGCACCAGGTCGACGACGACCCGGGCGACCCCGCCCTCGCCGGGCTGGACCGCGTGCAGTACGGAGAACGGCGGCACGTCAGCGCCGGACGTCCGCCTGGATGAAGAGCGCGCCGAGCCAGACGGTGTCCTTGCGGGCGCCGAAGCGGACGTGGAATCGGTCGGCCCCATGGCGCAGCGCTCCCCCCAGATCGAAGACGTCGGAGTCGTACCCCAGGGTGTTCTGATGAGCCGGAAGTCGTTCCGTCCGACCGGCGCCGAAATCGGTGATGCTGGAGTTCATCACGTCGTCGGCGGAATTGGCGTAATCCGAGATCAGGACACTCCTCGTCCGGCTCGTTTCCACCGCGAGATAATCCCCGGTAGTGCCCCTGTCGCCGTCATAGGCGACCACTCCGAGTTGTCCCGAAGCACCCTTCGGAACAGCCGTTTCCGCAAGTCCGACGCGCAGTGCGCCGGTCTTGGGGCCGATGGTTTCGAAACCGTCCCAGAGAGCCAGTCGGCGGAGCGGTTCCGCCGCGTTCTCGTAGGCGACGACCAGCGTCCAGCCACCCCATCCGCCGACCGCCGAACGCCCCATGGCCACATTCACCTGGGCCACCGTCCACATCCCCGGCTCCGCCGAGCGGACGAGTTCGGTGACGTCCGCCGAGGCCTGGAAGGCGTCGGCGCCGTCCGCCGTACGGTGGCCGATCGTGGTGTCGGCGAGGACCGCCTTGTACTGGCCCCCTGGCTCGGCGATCAGCACCCGGCCGTTGTCCTTGTGCGGCTTCTGCTCGCCGACGCGCAGGTTCCCGCCCCAGTAGAGCCGCGCGTAGCTCACCCGTGAGCCCGCCGGGACCCGGAGTTCGGCCCTGCTGGAGTTGTACGTGTTGGGGTCGCTGTCCACGTCGACGTAGCCGATGGCGAAGCCGTCGTTGCGCGTGCCCGCGCTCGTGGCGTCCTTGGCGGCCGTGGCCGAGGTGTTGGCGGCACGGACGATCCCGCCGTGCTGGACCGCCTGGTAGCGCTGGGCGAAGGGGACGCGGGGGGCTTCCTTGGGCTGGGGCGCGGCGGCCGCCGGCAGCGCGGCGGACAGGGCCGCACACGACAGCGCGCACAACAGGCCGCGGCGCACAGCACGAACCGCTGAATTCCGCATAGAGGTTCTCCGCTTTGATGAGAGAAGCAAGGGAACACCCGTGAAGACCGGGGGAGAGGGAGATGTCGACCGCGTGTAAAGCGTCAACGCGCGGCTGGACCGGAAGCAACGTTCGGGAACGTTATAACCCCGACGCCGGGTGATAGTAAGCATTAGATGCTCGGAAACGCTAACTCCCGTACCCGGTCGGCAGTTTCCTCGTTGAGCGTGTTGCGCCGTTTCTCGGCCACATGCTCGAACGACCCTCTTATGGCCCAAAGATCGGTTGAACGTCACCCGTTCGGGAGAGCAACCGATGAATTGCCGAGGCGTTGTTGAAGGAGCCGGGCGATTCCGTCCGCGCCGTCTCACTGGTCTGTCAACAATCGAGGAGCGCTTCTCCATGTCCCGTATCGCGAAGGCTGTAGTCCTGTCCGTGGGTGTCGCCGCGTCCGTCGCGGGTGCCTCCGGCGTCGCCCTTGCCGACGCCGGCGCCGAGGGCGCGGCCGTGAAGTCCCCGGGCGTCCTGTCCGGCAACCTCGTCCAGGTCCCGGTGCACGTGCCGGTCAACCTGTGCGGCAACACCGTCAGCGTCATCGGCGCCCTGAACCCGGCTTTCGGCAACACCTGCGTCAACGCCTGATCTCGCACGCCGGATCGTGGTCCTTCCGAGGCCGGCGCGACGCCCCATTCCAGGGCGGCGCGCCGGCCTTCTGCTCGTTCGGACGCACCCTCGTGCGCCGTCCGGTGCAACGGCGTACGCCCCTCGGAGGGGCAGGTCAGCGCAGTGGATTCACCCGAACGGAGGGGGTGGCGCTCCGTAGTCTTCCGGTTGCTGAGCGCTATGTGAGCAGGACACGGTGGTGGAGTTGTTGTCCGACGCATACGGAAAAGGAACAAATATGCGTCCCCTGGCTCTCAGCCGCATCACCGCCCTGGCGATATCCGCCGCCATCACCCTCGGCACGGCGGGACCCGCCCTCGCCGACGACCACCGCCCGTCCCGCGTCACCGCCCCGGCCGCGCAGGTACCTCTGCCGAACGCCGCGGCGCTGCTCGCCCAGACCAAGGCCCTGGGCTCCATGAGTTCGGTGACCGCCCCGGTCACGGAGCTCCTCGAGGCCGTCCTCAAGGCCGACAACGGCCAGCTCCCGGCCGCCGACGCCGAGGCGCTCAAGACCAAGATCGCGGCGGCCATCGCCGAAGCCAAGGGCACCGTCCCGGCCCCGCTGCCGGAGACCCCCGCGGTCGAGGCCCCCGCGGTGCAGGCCCCGGCCGTGCCGGCGCCGGCCGTCCAGACCCCGACCCTCCCGGTCGGCGCGGCCGGCGCGAGGTACGTGAAGGCCGCTCCGGCCGACATCGTCGCCGACGCCCTCGCCACCGTGGAGAAGGCCGTCGCCGCGCTGCTCGCCGCGGTCACCTCCGGCAACGCCGCCGGTGTCGTCCCGCAGGTCACCGCGACCCTGACCGCCCTGGTCAACGTCGTCGTCGCCACGGTCCTCGGCAGCGGGCTGCCCGCACCGGACCTCGCCGGCCTGCCGGCGCTGCCGACCCTCCCGGTCGAGGTGCCCGAGGTCCCGGTCGACCCGCCCGTCGAGCTGCCGGTCACGCCGCCCTCGCTGCCCGTCAGGTAGCCACGGCCCCCGGCCGTGCCGCCCGCGCCGTGCCGCCCGGCCTTCCGCCGGACGGCACGGCGTTCGGCTGTTCGGCCCCGCCCGGTCCGCAAATAGCACCGCGTCCAGTCATTCGAGTGCAGTGAGCAGAAATCCCTCCTCCCGGAGTTTCCGGGGCGCGCACCTCTCGTTACAGAAGACACAACCACGTGCAGGAATCGGCCAAGAGGCCTGTACGGCAAGCGACTTGCTTGCGCCATGACGCCCCAGAGGAAGGACTCGAATTCATGAAGCCCACCAAGGTCGCCGCGGTCGTAGCCGGTTCTGTGATGGCCCTCGGTGCCGCCGCGCCCGCGATGGCCGCCGAGACGATGACCCCCACCAGCCTGAACGGTGGCCTCTCGACCCTCGCCAGCGAGGGCCTGAAGACGGACGCGCTGAGCAGCACGACGGACGGCTCCGTGGTCAAGACCGTGGGGGACACCGCGGACCAGCTGAACCAGACGACCCAGAGCGCGCCCCTGCTCGGCGGCCTCCCCCTCGGTGGCTGACGCCTCCACAGCGGCAGTGCCGCACCGCGCACTTCCCTAGCGCGGCGGACCGCCCACGCGGTCCCGACCCCCTGGATGGACCCCTCGCCCCGCCCGGCCCGGGTGGCTGTTCGCGCCGAGCGCATACCGCTACCCATAGCGATCGTCCGATTGAATGACATTCGGATCGACTGTCGTGTGGGTTCCGGCTCCCGCAGTGTGCCGCTCCCGAGGCCCTCGCCGACCCCACCGGAAGGCCGACCCGGCCCCGGGCGGACGAAGCGTCAACGTAGGCCCCCACCCTCACCGGTGGGGGTTTTCGCGTTGCTGCACACAGGGGAATTTCGCGACGTTCGCTCCGTCGGGCTCGTTCTCAGGGCGCAGTACCTCTGTACCGTCGACACCTGCTCTGAAGGGCCTACGCAGCCATGAATCTGCGCTCTCACGCCGGCATGGGAATCCTCGTGACCGCTCTCGCCTCCGCAGCCATGGCCTCCCCGGCCGTCGCCGCCGACGCGCCGGTCGTCGTCCCGCTCCAGGGACTTGAGCCGGTGATCCCGATGGACGCCCCCACGGTGGCCACCGGGGTCCCGCTGCCGGTTCCGGGCGGACCGACCGGCTTCCAGGAGGGTCAGGCCGGGCTGCTGCCGGACGTCAGCCTGCCGCGGGTGCCGTTCACCAGCACGCTCCCCGAGACCGTCCTCGCCGCGCAGCTGCCCGAGGTCGTCGAGGGCAGCGAGCCGGGCAAGGCCCTGTTCACCACCCCGCGCTCGGAGATGGCGGCCGCGACCCCCGGTGCCACCGTCGGCAACCCGGTCGTCGCGCCGCGCGGGGACCGGCTCGGGCTGCCGGACCTCGCCGTGCCGGAGGTCGGGGTCGTCGCGCCGGCACTGCGCGGCGCGCTGGGCTCGCAGTTGGGTCTGGCGCAGCCGACGGCCTGACCGCGTTCGTTTGTACGACCAATGACCCGGCGGGTGAAGACACGATTCTTCCCCGCCACCCGAGGGGTCGTTGTTCGTTACAACTGAAGGCTGGTCGCATGGCCGTGGCCCGCAGTTCCCCGGGCTCGTTCCGTCGTATCCGACGGCGGGCGGTCCACCGGTTCTGCGGGCCTTCCCTCGCCTTTCCTCCATCCTTTCGTCCCGTACGGCCCAAAGGCCGTGACCCGTGCGCCGTTTCGGCGTTGAACGGGAATGTCGGCCGTGATTCTCGCGGCTGTCTTTCCACGTCCAAGGAGTTCTTGATGTCTCGCATCGCGAAGGCTGCCGCTGTTCTCGCCGGCACGGGTGCCGTTGCCCTCAGCGGAGCCGGCCTGGCCGTCGCCGACTCGGGCGCCCAGGGCGTCGCCGCCCACTCGCCCGGCGTCGCCTCGGGCAACGCCGTCCAGGTCCCGGTCCACGTTCCGGTCAACCTGTGCGGCAACACCGTCACGGTCATCGGCCTGATCAACCCGGCGTTCGGCAACACCTGCGCCAACGTCGACGGCCACGGTGACGGCGGCTACGGCGGCTGAGGTTTCCGTACCAGGACCTGACGTCCCCCCGGCCCGTCGGCCGGGGGGACGTCCGCGTCATGCGTACCGGTAGATCGCGCTGTGGTCGAGCAGCGAGGCGGGCGTGACTCCCCAGGGGCCCATCTTCTCGTCGCGGGCCGCGATCCGGCGGTACTGCGACTCGCCCAGCTGCGGAGGCTCCGCCGGGAGGTAGCCGGCGCGCGGGTTGCGGGCCTGCCAGCGCGACCAGACCAGGTCGACGAAGGAGTGGTGGAGCCAGAAGACCGGGTCGTTGACGGAGGCGCCGCCGAGCATCAGGCCGCCGACCCAGCGGTGCACCCGGTTGTGGATCCGGAACCGTTCGTTGCCGCGGCCCGGGGCCCAGCCCTCCAGCGTGTTGCGGAACCCCGAGCGGCTCGTGGAGTTCCACGGCTCGACGTCGTACACCGTCTCCCGCATCACCGCGTCGAGCTGCGCCCGTGTCGGCAGCGTGATCGGGTCCTGGGGGCGACCGAAGTCCCTGGTCAGGAAGGCGCCTTCGGTCATCGCGTGCTTGATCGTCCAGCGCCCGCCCGCGTAGGCGAAGGGGCCGGTCGTCACCTGGAGGTCGGCACGGCGGCCGTTGCCGCCCATGAAGTCCTCGCCCCAGAGGGAGGCGGCCGGGGTGTTGTCCTCGGTCCAGTCCCAGTAGGGGACGGTGACGCTCGGGTCGATCCGGCGCAGCGCGCGCTCGAACTCCAGCAAGAACTTGCGGTGCCAGGGCAGGAAGCTGGGCGTCATGTGGGCGACGCGGAGCTTGTTGTCGCCGTCGGCGACGTAGTGGTCGATGTGCGTACGGACGAACTCGTCGTACACCCCGGTGCGCTTGAGCTCCAGGACGGCCGAGACGAACCGCTTCCGCTCGGCGCTCGTCAGATCGCGCTGGTTCTTACGTGTGTAGGCCACGCGGGCTCCCTCCCGGATGGACGCCGTGGGCGGCGGCGTAGCGGGTCAGCGGGGCGGACCCCAGCTCGTCCACGGCCGCGCGGGTGGCCGCCAGCGGTGTCGCATGGGACTCGTAGTGGTCGATGGGGGTCAGGCAGCTGCCGTCGGCGCGGCGCATCACATGGAGCGGCCGCCCGTCGACGAGGACGAGCGGCTCGCCCGAGGGCCCGGCCAGTCCCCGGATGTGCCGCCCCCGGTACATCTCGTCGAAGCCGTCGAAGCCGTCGAAGCCGTCGGGCGACGCTGCTCGGGCGGGGCGGTCGCCCGGAGTGGCGGCGATGCGGGCCAGGGCGCCGCCGGTGAAGGCGGCCACGGCCACGGTGAAGAGGGACCGCAGTGCGACACGGCGCGGGACGATCATGAATGGTCTCCAAACGGTCGGAGAATGCCCTCAGGGCACAACGATGGAATCCCGACTTTGTTTCGAGCGAAATGCCGTGGGAAGGAATGTCGGCCGATCGAGTGAATTCGGCTCGGGCGGGCGGCCGTTCGCCCCTAGCATCCGGATGCATGACCACTCCAAACGTCGTTTCCGCGGCGCGCAGCGACAATCCGCTGGGAACGCTCACCGTCGTTCCGTGGACCATCGGTCCCACCGCCGACACCCCCGTCACCCCCTTTCTGATGGTGTATTCGCTCGGGGACGGCCGTGACGGCCCCGAGGCCGGCGAGGAAGGGATGCGGGCCGCCCTGGAGGGCATGGGTCTGCCGATCGGGGGCCGGGTCGTCGACGCCTCGCAGGAGCGCGGGACCGGCGCCCATCTGCTCGTCGAGGCGCAGCGGGCGGTGCTCACGCTGCCGTTCATGAAGGCCCAGTGCCCGGTGCCCGCGGAGTGGGAGGCGGCCGTCAAGGAGAACGGGCACGCCTACCTGATCGTCTCCGTGCGCCCCTGGCCGGAGGCCGTGCCCGGAGAGGCGCTCACCGAGGAGAAGCTGAAGTCCTTCGTCACCGACGACCAGGTCGTGGCGGCCGCCGCGCACGTCCTGCTGCCGGTGCGGAGCCTGCAGGGCTGAGTCCGGAGCGAAGGAGAAGGGGGTGGCGGCATGGCGACGGTGAACGTACGGGGCACGGTGCCCGGGCAGCGCCAGGAGGAGTCGCGGGAGACGCCGGGGGCGGTCGGCGCGAGCCGGGCGCTCGGTGTGCTCCTGATGATCACCGGGGCGGCCGGGGTGCTGGCCGGCTGGGTGATCACGCTCGACAAGTTCAAGCTCCTGGAGGACCCGAACTTCCAGCCGGGCTGCAGCCTGAACCCGGTCGTGTCCTGCGGCAACATCATGAAGAGCGAGCAGGCGGCGGTCTTCGGCTTCCCCAACCCGATGCTCGGTCTCGTGACGTACGCGATGGTCGTCGCGATCGGGGCCGGGGTGCTCGCGGGGGCGCGCTACCGCGGCTGGTTCTGGCTCGGGCTCAACGCGGGGATGCTGTTCGGCGTCGGGTTCTGCACCTGGCTGATGTACCAGTCGCTGTACGAGATCAACGCGCTCTGCCTGTGGTGCTGCCTCGCCTGGGTCGCCACCCTCGTCATGTTCTGGTACGTGACCTCGCACAACGTCCGTACGGGCGTGCTGCCGGCGCCCGCGGCGGTGAAGGGGTTCTTCGAGGAGTTCACCTTCGCCCTGCCGGTGCTGCACGTCGGGATCATCGGCATGCTGATCCTGACGCGCTGGTGGGACTTCTGGACCAGCTGACGTGACCCTCTTCTCCTGGCCGCGGGCCGCACTGACCGTGCTGCTCGCGGCCGTTCTCGCGCTCGTCGTCCTGCCCGCCGGGCGGATCGCGCCTCCAGGTCCCGCGCCGGACGCCGGGTCGGGGGCCGAGCCCGGGGCCGTACCGGAGCGGTGGAACGTTCCGTCCGGGTTCTTCACCGGTTCCGACGCGGCCGGGGTGGCACGGATCGCCGAGGTGCAGCGCTGGCTCGGCGGCGACGCGTCGCTGACCGTCGGGCACACCTACCTCCCGGGCGACCGGTGGTCCAACATCGAGGGGCACGCGGAGCTCTTCGAGCCGTGGGCGCGGTGGATGGAGGAGGGGCCGGGGCGGCTCTTCGTCCTGAACGTGCCGCTCCTCGACCGCAGCGAGGCCGGGCTGCCGGACGCGGAGGTGAGGGCGGGGCTGCGGAGCGGGGCGGCGGGCGCGTTCGACGCCCACTTCCGCACGCTGGGGGAGCGGCTCGTCGCGCACCGGCTTCCGGACGCGGTCCTGGTCCTCGGCTGGGAGATGAACGGCACCACCTACAGCCATCGCTGCGGCCCCGACCCCGAGGCGTGGAAGGCGTACTGGAAGCGGGTCGTGGGGGTGCTGCGGGCGGTTCCGGGGCAGCGGTTCCGGTTCGACTTCACGGCGAGCCGGGGGCGGGACGCGGTGGAGTGGCCGCGCTGCTACCCCGGCGACGCGTACGTCGACATCATCGGGCTGGACGCCTACGACCAGCCCGAGGGGCTCGGCTTCGAGGAGCAGGTGACGGAGGAGTTCGGGCTCGCGCACCATGTGCGGTTCGCGGCGGCGCACGGCAAGCCCGTCTCGTATCCGGAGTGGGGGCTGTTCCGCAACGGCGACAACCCGGCGTACGTGCGCGGGATGCTCGACTGGTTCGCGCGGCACCGGCCGGTCTACCAGACGTTCACGGACTACTGCCCCCACGGGGTGTGGGGGTGCGCGGACAATCCGGAGTCGGGCGAGGTCGTCAGGGGTGTGCTGGGGCCGACGCCCTAGGCGTTGTAGGCGACCAGCGAGATGCCGACGTAGTGGACGATGAAGGCGGCGAGGGTGAAGGAGTGGAAGACCTCGTGGAAGCCGAACCAGCGCGGGGACGGGTTCGGGCGCTTGATGCCGTAGATGACCCCGCCCGCGCTGTAGAGCAACCCGCCGACGATGACGAGGACCAGGACGGCGATGCCGCCGGCCCGCATGAAGTCGGGCAGGAAGAAGACGGCGGCCCAGCCCATGGCGATGTAGCAGGGCGTGTACAGCCAGCGAGGGGCGCCGACCCAGAAGACCCGGAAGGCGATGCCCGCCGCCGCGGCGACCCAGACCGCCCACATGAGCGGGCGGCCGGTCGAGTCGGGCAGGAGCAGCAGGGTCAGCGGGGTGTAGGTGCCCGCGATGATCAGGAAGATGTTGGCGTGGTCCAGGCGCCGCAGGACGGCCTCGCCGCGCGGGCCCCAGTTGCCCCGGTGGTAGAGCGCGCTGATGCCGAAGAGCAGGCAGGCCGTGAGGACGTAGATCCCGCAGGCGATCCGCGCGCGGGGCGAGTCGGAGAGGGCGACGAGGGTCAGGCCCGCGATGATCACCGCGGGGAACATGCCGGCGTGCAGCCAGCCCCTCAGCCGGGGCTTCAGGCCGTGCGGCGAAGGGGACGTGGTGGGCTCTGTCCGGGTCGCGTCCGGCGCGGCTGAAGTCATGGGTCGATGCTACCTACGCGTCCGTAGGTCTCCGATATGAGTGGCGATGCTCACGTGTGCGGCCCTCTGGACATATGGGCGCATGCGTCGGATGATCAAATGAGTGTGGTCGGCACCGGATGAGCAGCTACGACGCATCCGGGTCGCAGCCCCCACGGGGCAGACAACTTAAACCCCTCATCAAGGAGCAATCGTGGCGCGCGACAACGCGGCTCCCACCACCGCAGTCCCCACCCGGCACCAGGAACTGGTCGCCTGGGTGAACGAGATCGCCGGGATCACCCAGCCGGACAGCATCGTCTGGTGCGACGGATCCGAGGCCGAGTACGAGCGCCTGTGCGAGGAGCTCGTCGCCAAGGGCACCTTCAAGAAGCTCGACCCGACGCTCCGCCCGAACTCGTACTACGCCGCCTCCGACCCGTCCGACGTCGCGCGCGTCGAGGACCGGACCTTCATCTGCTCCGAGAAGGAGGAGGACGCGGGCCCGACCAACCACTGGAAGGCCCCGGCGGAGATGAAGGAGATCTTCGCGGGTCAGGAGGGCATCTTCCGCGGCTCCATGAAGGGCCGCACCATGTACGTCGTGCCCTTCTGCATGGGCCCCGTCGGCTCGCCGCTCTCCGCGATCGGCGTCGAGATCACCGACTCCGCGTACGTCGCCGTCTCCATGCGCACCATGACCCGCATGGGACAGGCCGTCCTGGACGAGCTCGGCACCGACGGCTTCTTCGTCAAGGCCGTCCACACGCTCGGCGCCCCCCTGGAAGAGGGCCAGGAGGACGTGCCGTGGCCCTGCAACTCCACCAAGTACATCTCGCACTTCCCCGAGACCCGCGAGATCTGGTCCTACGGCTCCGGCTACGGCGGCAACGCCCTGCTCGGCAAGAAGTGCTACGCGCTGCGCATCGCGTCCGTCATGGCGCGTGACGAGGGCTGGCTCGCCGAGCACATGCTCGTCCTCAAGCTGACCCCGCCGCAGGGCGAGGCCAAGTACGTCGCCGCCGCCTTCCCGTCCGCCTGTGGCAAGACCAACCTCGCCATGCTGGAGCCCACGATCTCCGGCTGGACGGTCGAGACCATCGGTGACGACATCGCCTGGATGCGCTTCGGCGAGGACGGCCGCCTCTACGCGATCAACCCCGAGGCCGGTTTCTTCGGCGTCGCGCCCGGCACCGGCGAGCACACCAACGCCAACGCCATGAAGACCCTGTGGGGCAACTCCGTCTTCACCAACGTCGCGCTCACCGACGACGGCGACGTGTGGTGGGAGGGCATGACCGAGAAGGAGCCCGCCCACCTCACCGACTGGAAGGGCAACGACTGGACGCCGGAGTCCGAGACCCCGGCCGCCCACCCGAACGCCCGCTTCACCGTCCCGGCCGGCCAGTGCCCGACCATCGCCCCGGAGTGGGAGGACCCGAAGGGCGTGCCGATCTCGGCGATCCTCTTCGGCGGCCGCCGCGCCTCCGCGGTCCCGCTGGTCACCGAGTCCTTCAGCTGGCAGCACGGTGTCTTCCTCGGCGCGAACGTCGCCTCCGAGAAGACCGCCGCCGCCGAGGGCAAGGTCGGCGAGCTGCGCCGCGACCCGTTCGCCATGCTGCCGTTCTGCGGCTACAACATGGGCGACTACATGGCGCACTGGATCAAGGTCGGCGCCGAGGCGGACCAGGCCAAGCTCCCGAAGATCTACTACGTCAACTGGTTCCGCAAGAACGAGGCCGGGAAGTTCGTCTGGCCCGGCTTCGGCGAGAACAGCCGCGTCCTGAAGTGGATCGTGGAGCGCCTGGAGGGCAAGGCCGAGGGCGTCGAGACCCCGATCGGCATCCTGCCGACCGCCGACGCGCTCGACACCGAGGGCCTGGACCTGCCCGCGGCGGACCTGGACTTCCTGCTCAAGGTCGACCGCGAGGTCTGGCGCGAGGAGGCCGCCCTGGTCCCCGAGCACCTGAACACCTTCGGTGACCACACGCCCAAGGAGCTGTGGGACGAGTACCGCGCGCTGGTCGAGCGCCTCGGCTAGTCGCCCCGCGCCGGCCACCGCGCCGGCCTCGAAACTCGTGCCGGGTCGCCCCGAAACGCCGCCCTGACCAGTGGGGTCACGAACGGCTCGGCACGATGCACACCGGCCCCCGGAGCCCCCTCACGGCTCCGGGGGCCGGTGCATGTCCGGCCCTACAGCAGCGGCTGACCCGCCTCGACCGTCTCGATGGCGCGGCGGCAGGCGTCGCGGAACTTCACGAACTCCCCGTTCTTGTCCCAGGTGGCCGCCCGGCCGCCCCGGCTGTCGGGGTCGGTGAACAGGCTCTTGCGCAGCTCGGTCGTGAGCTCCAGCTGCGCGCCCATGCGGAGCATCGTCCGGTTGCAGGGATTGTCGGCGTGGTCTCCGTTGTACTCCGACAGGAGCGAGGCCCAGGCGGGGGCGAGGGAGTCGATCGCCGGGAAGCCCGCCGCGTTCAGCTCCGTCACGAGCGCGGTACGGAAGGCCTTGTTGAGGCCGCCGACGACGGCCACCCGGCGGTCGCCCGCCGGCGGGTAGCTGCCGGTGGGCAGCCGCAGCTGGTCGAACGTACAGCCGTGCAGGCTCAGGACGTTGAGATGGCTCGCCGCCGTCGCGAGCGCGACATGGTCGTCGCAGTTCTTCGAGGTGACGTGCAGGTCCTTGTTGCCGGAGGAGAGCAGGCCCTCGAACATCCAGTAGTCGTGCACGGTCGGAAGGATCGGGGCGCCGACGGCGTCGCCCGGGCTGTATCCGGCGATGCCCAGGCAGAGTTCGCTGGTGCCGATCTCGATGCCGCCGCCGTGCAGCGCGAGGATCGCGGTCCGCCGGAACGGGGCGACGGCGGTCATCGAGGTGTCGAACTGCTCGTGGCGGCGGAAGCGACGGCTGAAGGTGGTGCCTTCCTGGCCGGCCAGCTCCCGGTACAGGACCGTGTTCGAGGCGTACTCGACATCGGCCGCCGCCGCTGCCGTCGCCGCGTGCGCGGTCGTGGCGGAGCCCAGTTGTGCCAGGAGCGGGGTGCCGGCCGTCGCCGCCGCGGCGAACGCGGTGAGCACCGTGCGGCGGGAGGCGGTGCGGGGGGTGGAAGGGTGATCCGTGGTCATGATTCGAACGTAACCGATCATGAGCGTGCGGTGTGGATCTTTCCCGGACCTCACGCCCCGCCCGCGCCGCATGCCCCGTCCGACCTGCCCGTCAGGCCAGGGACTCCCAGCCCCGCCCGTCGGGCCAGGACTCCCAGGACCGTCAGGATTTCCCGCGTTCCTCCAGGTAGCGGGTGTGCGCCTCCTGCCGGATCGCCTCCGCGTCCTGCAGGGCGGCCGCGATCTGCCCCGCCTCCTCGTGGAGCGCGGCCAGCTGCCGTTCCAGATGGCGCTCGGGCGGCACCGCCCCCGGAGCGACCCGGCTCCACCACCGGGTCCGTACGAAGGTGTCCACCGCCTCCGGGATGTCCTGGCGCACCGCGCGGGCCAGCACGTGCAGGTGCTCCGGGTCGCTGACCCAGCCCGGTTCCAGGAGCGCGTCGACGAGCGTGTCCAGTTCGGCGAGACGGCCGGCCGCGCCCTCGGGCAGCTCGATCTCGGCCAGATAGCCGCGCAGGGTCACGAAGTCCGAGCGCAGCGCGTCGAGTTGCTCCTCCGCGTTCGGGAACGGCGGGGGCGGCGTCCGCTCGGGCGGGGCGATCAGCGCCCCCGCCGCGTACAGGGCCACCACGATCAGCGGCCACAGCGATCCGGCCGCGCCCGTGAAGGACAGCGCGAGGCCCGCGATGCCGCAGGCGCTGCCGGTGAGGTTCTTGCGGGACTCCAGGTACCGCACGACCGGATTACTGGTAGCCACGGATCTCCTCGAAGGCGCCGTCCAGCGATCCCGTGGTGGCGTCGAAGAGCCGGCCGCCGGTGAGGTCCGCGATGTGGTCGAGGGCGGCGCGGTCGGAGTCCCCGAAGACGATCGGGAAGACCGGCGTCCGCTTCTGCGCGGGCGGCAGGTCCCGGTAGAAGGCGTCGAACGCCGGCGCCGGGGCTCCGTCGGTGTTCTCGCCGTCCGTCATCAGCACGATCGAGGTGAACGCGTCGCCCGCCGCCGGGCCGCCGCCCAGGTGCTCGTACGCCTCCCGCAGGCTGGAGTAGATCGCCGTGCCGCCCGAGGCGGACAGCCCGTTCGCCTGGGCGCGCATCGCGCCGATCGCCTTCTTCGGAGCGGCCGGGTCGACCGTGTACGTGCGGACCTCGCCCTGCTTCACCGACGTGCCGAAGGGCATCAGCGTGACCGTCTCACGGTCCCGGAAGTCCTCGGTCAGCTCGGCGAGCGCCGACCTGAGCCGGGCGAGCCGCTCGCCCTCCATGGAGCCCGAGGTGTCCAGGACGTACACCGTCCGCGACGGCCGGCGGAGCTTGTTCTCGTACGCGTCCAGGAGACCGTCGGCGACGGCGCGGCTGCCGGGGAACGGCAGTTCGCGGCGCTGGTCGGCGGTGAGCGGCTTCGCGAGCTCCACCCCCGGGACGACCGGGCGGCGCAGCGTCCGGTTCGTGATCAGCCGCTGGGCGTCGGGTGTGCGCAGATGGGCGGTGAGGCGCGCCGCGGCCTGCTTGGCCTCCGGGCCCGCCGCCGTGAACAGCGTGAACGGGTAGTCGGCGGTGACGACCCCGTCGGCCGGGCGGACGACCGTGAGCTCCTTGCCCGTACTGAGCAGCACCGACTCGTAGTTGATCAGCGCGTCGACGTCCGTACGGCGCGACCAGGCCGCCGCCAGCCAGCCGGACGAGCCGGACGTCAGCTTCTGCCCGGCGAAGAACTCCGTCAGCTTCGGCGTGGCCTCGGCGACGTTCTGCTGGGTGAGCGCCGACTGCGCCCCCGACAGCCCGGAGGCGATCGAGACCAGCGCGGAGAAACCGGAGTTGGAGCGGGCCGGGTCGGTCATGCCGTAGCCGAGTTTCTTCTCGATGACGGCCTGGTGGATCTGCGACCAGGTGACCTTCGCCGGATCCCAGCCGAGCGCCCGCACCTTCTCCGGGCGCAGACCGAGCGCGACCGGAGAGGTCATGATCGGCGTCTCGGCGGTGATCCGCTTCGCGGCGCCGGGGCGCAGCCGCAGATAGTCGTTGGAGGAGAGCCAGACGGCGTCGTACGACTGCTCCGCGGCACCGGACGCGATCTGCTCGACGGCGTCCAGGGTGCCGACATAGGTCGGCCTGACGGTGACCCCGGTCTCCTTCCGGGCCTCTTCGAGGACGGGCTCCATGTCGGAGAGCTCGGAGGAGGCCAGCACCCGGAGCGTGTACGGGGCGCCGGCGTCCCCCTTGCCGCCGCCCTCCCCGCCGGTCGTCCCGCCGGAACCGCCCACGCTGTCGCAGGCCGCGAGGGCCAGGGCGGCGAGCAGGGCGAGCGCGGAGGCCGCGCGGCGCCGCGACGGGCGCGCGCCGTGCCGGAGTGATCTCATTCGAGGCCGCCTTCCAGCGCGCTCGCGCGGCGGGTACGGTCCAGATGGGCGCTCGCCGTCCGGAGTTCGGCGGTCAGCGACTCGACCGTCGCCGCCATCGACTCGGTCGCCTGGACCTTGTACGTGTCGATCGCGTCGAGCGTCCGGTAGATCTGCTGGAACGCCGTGCGCAGCGTCTCCGCGCCCACCGCCGGATCGGCCGCGATGCGCTGGATCTCGCCGCTCTGCGTCGCCAGCATCTCCGCGTTGCCGCGGATCAGGTCCTCGGTCGTCGAGCGGAGCACGTTCACCTGCTCGGCCACCTTGCGCTGGTTCTCCAGCGCGGAGGAGAGCATGACCGCGATGCGCAGCGCCGACACCGTGGTGGTCGCCGCCCGCTCGACGCCCTTGATCAGCTCGTCGTTGTTGCGCCTCACCACGTCCATCGCCAGGTATCCCTGCGCGCAGACGGCGAGCTGGGTCAGCAGGTCCTGGTGCTTCTGGCGGACCGGGAAGAGCACGTCGGAGCGGAGCGCGTCCGCCGCCACCGGGTCCGGGGTCAGCGCGATCCGCTCCTCGACGGCCGCGTCGAGGGCCTCCGTGAGCACCGCGTACTCCTGGAGCTTGCCCATGGTCTCCCAGAGCCGGGCCCGCTCCGTCTGCAACGCCGCGTTGTCGCGGCGCAGTTCGTCCTGGCCGCCGCGGAGCGTGCCGACGATCTTCGTCAACGTGCCCTGCGAGGAGGCGTACTTGGCGACATGGTCGCGCAGCTTGTTGCCGCCGGGCAGCCTGGACAGGAACTTCTTCGCGCCCTTGGCGGGCGTGTCACGGGGGTCGAGGTCCTCGACCGTGCGGCGCAGCTCCACGAGCGAGGAGCCGACCCGGGACTGCGCGTCGCCGCCGCCCTCGCCCAGCGAGCGGACCGTGCGCTCCAGCATCCGGTTCGACTGGGCGGCCGCGCTGCGCATCTCGCCGGCCCCGAGGGCAGCGATCTCCCCGATGCGGCCCGCGAACTCGGGCGAGCGGGTGTCGAGCCCGGCGAGCGAGTCGACGTACTCGACCGCGCGCCGGCTCATCTCCGTGCGGACGGACTCCTCCAGCGGCACGAGCCCCGAGGCCTGCTCGGCGCGGACCGGCAGCACCGGCTCCGGCGGCGTCAGGACCAGCTGGGCGGTGGCGGGGTCGTGGGGCGGGCTGATGCGAGGGTCGGGCGTGGTCATGCGGTGTCCCCCTGGTTGCGGGCCCGGCGCGCCATGTCGTGCAGCACCTCGCTGGTGGGCACGGGCGCCTGACGGACCCCGGTCAGATTCTGGTTGAGGCGGTCCGCGAGCGACGCGGTCGCGGCCGTGAACTCGGCGGCGGCGCCCTGCGGACGGAAGCCGTGGCGGACCGCGAGCTCGCGCAACTCCTTGTCGTTCGTGAGGAGTTCACCCAGCTCGCGACCGGTGTCGGTGAGCGGCACGACCGTGTGGTCGCTGATCACCGTGGTGTCCGGGTAGAGCACCACCAGGTCGCCCATCTGCCGCTTCGCCAGAAGCTGGGAGGCGACCTGGGACTCGTAGACGAGCACCAGCTGGTTGCCGACGCCGCTGATGAAGTCGCGGAACGGGGCGTCGGAGCTGGACTGCTGCGCCCCCTGGACCTCGATCAGCTTGCGCATCAGTGGCGCCGTGCGGCGCACGGCCGCCTTGTCCCCGGCCACCTTGCCGCCGTCGGCGACGAAGCTCGCGGCGGCGAGGTAGAGCGCGCCGGAGTTGGAGGCGACGGGGTCGGTCGAGGTGATGAACACCGTGCCGCTCAGCTCCGGCCGCCCGGCCGCGCCCTTGAACTGCTGCCAGGTCCGGTCGGCCTTCGCGGCCTTCAGGTACGGCTCCATGCGCAGGGTGCCGGTCTGGCCCCCCGGGCTGAAGGACACCAGGCCGTTGTCGGCGAGGACCTCGGCGGCGCCCCGGTGGGCGACGACGACCAGCGGCGAGTAGAAGGGCCGCAGCGGGGAGGCCTTCACCCCGTTCCTGGCGCGCAGCTCGTCCGCGGGTGCCTTGGAGGACGGGAACGCGAAGTCGTAGCCCTTGAGGGGCAGTTCCTCCATGTCCCAGGACCCGGAGGTCTCCGTCTGCACGGTGAAGCCCTCGTCGGCCAGGGCCTTCACGACCTTGGGGTCGGCGAAGAACTCCGCCTTCTCCGACCCGATCACTCCTCGCACGGTCTTCGTTGCCGTGCCCTTGTCCTTGTCGCCGCCCACTACGAGGACGGCGGCCACACCGCCCAGGAGCAGGACGGCGAGGACGATTCCCAGGATGCGTCTCACGGAGGGGAGATTGCTCGCGGAGGCCCACATTCCAGGGGGAGTTGGGTGTACGGAGGGTGAAGGGGTGATCCCGGTACGGAACCGGAGGGGCGGAGAGCTGTCACGGGGGCGGGTGCCCGGAACGCCCGATGTACGGTGAGCGCCTCCGGGGAGGGGGTGGCGCGGTGCCGCGCTGGGTGGTCGTTCTGCTGGTGGTCATGGGGTCGGCTGTCGTGCTCGTGCCGTTGGTCGGGCTGGGGCTGTTCATCTACGCGTACGGGGAGAACCACAAGGACATGCGGTTCCCGTCGGACGACGTGACGGTGGCCCTGTGCGCGGTGGACCCCGTGACGCGGCACCCGGTCGCGGAGGTGACGGTCACCAGTCGGGCGGCCGTCAAGGGCACGTACACCGTGACGGTGGACTTCCAGGGCCGTGAAGGCCGCTTCGTCGAGACCGGAACCGTGATGGTCGAGGACCTGTCGCCCGGTGCGACGGGACGGGCCGCCGTCGTGGGGGTGCGGCGGTTCGGGGACGGTGAGCCGCGGTGCGAGGTGGTGGACGCGCAGTTCGAGGCGGCGGACCCCGTGGAGACGGGGCCCGAGGAGGCCGTCTCGCCGTAGCGCGCGGGCGGGCCGTGGTGGCGCCCGGTCCGCGCGGCCCTGGCACGCGCGGACCGGGGCCGTCAGGGGGTGGTGACCAGCGGCTCGGGCGCGGACAGCGCCTCGGAGTGCGCGTCCATGCGCTCGGCGGCGAGGATCGCGGCGGCCGTGTCGGCCCGGGAGGCGGCGACGACCAGGGCGCGGCCCGCGAGGGCGTGGGCGCGCTCGTGCAGCGACGGTGCCTTCGAGCCGCTCAGCCCCGCGTGCCGGGCCGGCGGTGCGCCGCGGAGGCGGGCCACCTGGCGGGCGATGAGATCGCCGGCCTCCGTGTCGCCGAGCTCGTCGGTGACGGCGAGCAGGGCGGCGAGGTGTCCGGCGAGCTGGATGTCCAGCTCCTCCTCGCGGGAGCGGTGCGGGTACGCGTTCTGGTCGTCGTCGGCCATCCGGTGGACCGACTTCGTGCGGATCGGTTCGTACATGGGGATGGCCTCCTGAGTAGCTCGGGATCCATCCTAGCTTAGATTCAATCTAAAGTTGAGTGTGGTCCGGTGTCCGCGACGGCGTGCGGGGGCGTCCGGGACGGCGTACGGGGGCGTGCGGGACGCCCAGCGGGGCGGCGTGCGGGACGCCCTGCTGTGCGGCCTGCGGGGCGGGGTCGCTACGGCTGGCTGTAACCGTCCAGGAACGTGCCGATGCGCGTCACCGCGTCCGCCAGGTCGGTCGCGTTGGGCAGCGTGACGATCCGGAAGTGGTCCGGCTCGTGCCAGTTGAACCCGGTGCCGTGGACCACCATGATCTTCTCGGCCCGCAGCAGGTCGAGGACCATCTGACGGTCGTCCTTGACCTTGTAGACGCTCGGGTCGAGCCGCGGGAAGAGATACAGCGCGCCCTTCGGCTTCACACAGGTCACGCCGGGGATCTGCGTCAGCAGGTCGTACGCCACGTCCCGCTGCTCCAGCAGCCGCCCGCCCGGCAGCACCAGGTCCTCGATCGACTGCCTGCCCTGCAGGGCGGCGGCCACCGCGTGCTGCGCCGGCATGTTCGCGCACAGTCGCATGTTGGCGAGGATGGTGAGGCCCTCGATGTACGAGGAGGCGTGCGCCTTCGGGCCGCAGACCGCGAGCCAGCCGGAGCGGAAGCCGGCCACCCGGTAGTTCTTGCTCATCCCGTTGAACGTGAGGACGAGGAGGTCGGGGGCGACGGCGGCGGTCGGCGTGTGCGTGGCGCCGTCGTAGAGGATCTTGTCGTAGATCTCGTCCGAGCAGACGACCAGGTTGTGCCGGCGGGCGATCTCCGTGAGGGAACGGAGCATCTCGTCGTCGTAGACGGCGCCCGTCGGGTTGTTCGGGTTGATGATCACGATCGCCTTGGTGCGGTCGGTGATCTTCCGCTCGATGTCCGCGAGGTCCGGCATCCAGTCCGACTGCTCGTCGCAGCGGTAGTGCACGGCCGTGCCGCCGGCCAGCGAGACCGCCGCCGTCCACAGCGGGTAGTCGGGGGCGGGGACCAGCACCTCGTCACCGTCGTCGAGCAGCGCCTGCATCGACATCTGGATCAGCTCGGAGACGCCGTTGCCGAGGTAGATGTCCTCGACGGAGAGCGGGATGCCCTTGGTCTCGTAGTGGCTCATCACCGCGCGGCGGGCGGACAGCAGGCCCTTCGCGTCGCCGTAGCCGTGCGCGTCGGCCAGGTTGCGCAGGACGTCCTCGAGGATCGCCGGCGGGCACTCGAAGCCGAAGGCGGCCGGGTTTCCGGTGTTCAGCTTGAGGATGCGATGACCGGCAGCCTCAAGCCGCATCGCCTCTTCGAGCACCGGGCCCCGGATTTCGTAACAGACGTTGGCGAGCTTCGTGGACTGGATCACCTGCATGTCGAGAGCTTACGGCGGGCTCGCGCGAGGCGCCTCGTGTTTTGGGACACGTCGGGCAGAACGGAGCACGCCCGGGGCGCGGGACATGCGCTCCGGAGCCGCCCTCGCGGCGGTGTGCGGGCGGGTGCCCACGCAGGATTCCGCGTGGGTGTCAGGGCGGGTGTCCTGGTGGGTGCCCGGGAGGTGACCTGGCGCGACCCGGCTCGCCGTGCGCTCCGTAGAATGCGCGGCCATGAGCCACCAGCGCGACCGAGCCGCAGACGCCCCAGGCCGACGCCGTCATGCCACGAAGCGGCGGACCCCGGGTCCGCGCCGACTGCTGGCGGGCGCGGGTGTCGTCGGCATCGGGCTGCTCGTCGCGGTCGTCTCCGGGGCGTTCCGGTCGGGCCAGACCGGCGGTACGCCGACGGGCGACGACGGGCGGCTGGGGGTGCCGTCGCTGATCCAGGCCGATCCCTCCGACGGCGGCGACAGCGACGGGAACGGGGACGCGACCGGTGACCCGGCGCCCTCCTCGTCCGCAGCGCCCCGGTCCGCGTCGCCGTCCGCGTCCACGTCGGCATCGGCTTCGGCGTCCGCGTCGGCGAGCGCCTCCGCGACGGATACCGCCGCCCCCGACGCGACCGGGGACTCCGGGAGCGACGGGCCCGGCAAGTCGGGCGTGGCTCCCGGGCAGACGAAGCGTCCGAGGTGAGGTCGGCGGTCGTGGCGTCGTGGCACCGCGCGGGGAGCGGTCCGTGGACGCGACTGTGGAGCGCCGCCGGGTGCCGCCTGCTGGGCGCCCTCGGCGCGCTCGCCGTCGCCGTGGGCGGCTACGCGGCCGGGACCCTGCCGAAGCAGCCGGAGCCGTGGGGGCTGTGGGCCGTCCGGGGCACGGCGACGACGGTGACCGGCGCGGTCCTGGCGTACCTGGGCCTCACGGTGCTGGTCGCGGCCTGGCTGCGGTACGGGACGCTGCTCGCGCGCGGAGAGCGGGAGGCCCGCGACCGGGTCCTCGCGACCTTGGTCCTGTGGAGCGCGCCCCTGGTGCTCGCGCCGCCGCTCCACAGCGCGGACGTCTACAGCTACATCGCCCAGGGCGCCATGGTCCTGGAGGGGTACGACGTGTACGGGGCCGGTCCGTCGGTCCTGGGCCCCGGGGCCCTCGGGGCGGACGCGGCGGCGAGCGTCGGCGGGCACTGGACGGACACCCCCGCGCCGTACGGGCCGGTCTTCCTGGTCCTCGCGCAGGCCGTGGTGAAGACGACCGGCGGCGAGATCGTCCCTGCCGTGCTCGGCATGCGGCTGCTCGCGCTCGGCGCGCTCGCGCTGATCGTGTGGGCGGTACGGGGGCTCGCGGGAGCGGCCGGGTCTTCCGGCGGCCTCGGAGGGGCCGGGGATTCGGGTGGGGCTGGGGGCTCGGGCGGGGCCGAGGATTCGGGCAGGGTCGGCGACCCCGGCGGGGCTGGGGGCTCGGGCGGGGCCGAGGATTCGGGCGGGGCCGGGGACTCCGGCGGGGCTGGGGAGTCCGGCAGGCCTGGGCTTTCCGGCAGGGCCGGGGGCGCGCTCTGGCTGGCCGCGCTCAACCCGCTGCTGCTGATCCACGTCGTGGGCGGGATGCACAACGACGGGCTGATGATCGGCCTCATGCTGAGCGGCGTGCTGCTGGCCACCCGGGGGCGGTGGGTGCTCGGGAGCGTGCTCGTCGGGCTCGCGATGATGATCAAGTCGCCGGCGGCGGTGGCGCTGCTCTTCATCGGGGTGATGGTGGCGCGGCGGCACGGCGGCGTACGGGGCGTCGTCAAGGGCCTGACACTGCCCGGGCTCGTCGCCGGAGCGATCGCGGTCGGCGCCACGCTCCTGGCGGGGACGGGCTTCGGCTGGCTGCGCACCCAGAGCGTCGCCGGGGCCATCCACACCGCGCTGTCGCTGACGAGCGACGTGGGCCTCGGGCTCGGGCTGCTGCTCGGGGACGGTCCGGAGCCCGCGAAGGGCCTGGTGCAGAAGCTCGGGCTCGTGCTGGCCGTGGCGATCATCCTGGAGCTCGCCCGGCGGGCGTGGAAGGGCCGGATCGACCCGGTCCTCGGCCTCGGGCTCTCGCTGGTGGCGCTCGTCGCCCTCTCGCCGATGGTGCAGCCCTGGTATCTGCTGTGGGGCGTCTGCGCGGTGGCGGCCGTGGCATGGGACGCCAGGGCCGGGCAGGTGCTCGCCGTACTGTCGGCCGCACTCGTCTACGAGACGGCTCCGTCGGGGGCGACGCCCTGGTACGGCTTCGTTGTCGGCGGGGTCGTCCTGGCGGCGGGGCTCCTGTGGGTGCGGCGCGCTCCGTGGGAGCGCCCCCAGGTGGACGGCGCGGTGCCCGCGGCGGGCGGTGCCCTGGAGCGGACGCGCCCGTAGGCGCGGCGCGCTCCGTGGGGGCGCGGGGGCCCCTAGGGGCAGGTGTGCGTAGGCGCGTCGCCCCGCGTGCGCGGGGGCTCGGGGGCCTCACTGGGCCCGAGAACCCCTGGGGGCAGGTGTCCGTGGGCGCGCCGCCCCGCGTGCCCGGCGGCCCACGTGCCCCACAGGGCCCGAGAACCCCGGGGCCCAGGCCTACTGGGTGACTGCCCACGTGGGGGCGGGACGGGCGGGACGGCTCGTCCGCGAGGCTTCCCCCGCCCCCACGCGCGCCCCGGACTTCCCCCCACCCCCGCGCGCGAAGCGCCGCGGGATCGGGGGGACGGGGGCGGAGCCCCCGGTCCCGTCAGGGTTTCGGGGAGGGGCGGGGTGGGGGAAGCCTCGCGCCGTTGCCCACGGCCCCACCGCCCCACGGCCCTGCCGCCCCACCCGCCCAGCCGCGCCACGGACCCACCGCCCTGCCGCCTCACCCGCCCACCCGCCCAGCCGCGCTACCCCCCCGCCCCACCGCCTGTCGCCCCGTGGCGTCAGCCCGTCGGCGTCCGGCGTATCGCCCGGCCCGCCAGGGCGTCCGTGCGCAGGCCGTCCTCCATCACGAAC
This sequence comes from Streptomyces sp. NPDC047981, assembly GCF_040653315.1. Taxonomy (NCBI): domain Bacteria; kingdom Bacillati; phylum Actinomycetota; class Actinomycetes; order Kitasatosporales; family Streptomycetaceae; genus Streptomyces; species Streptomyces sp. NPDC047981. The sequence goes on from NZ_JBEZNQ010000054.1 coordinate 23,728, forward strand.
CGGCCGTCGATCAGGACGTGCGGGATCCCCACCGGGAGCGCGCGCGGGGAGTCGTACGTCGAGCCCGCCGCGACCGTCGCCGGGTCGAAGAGGACCAGGTCCGCGACGTAGCCCTCGCGGACCAGGCCGCGGTCGGGCAGGCGCAGGCGGGCCGCCGGGCGGGAGGTCAGGTGGGCCACGCACTCCTCCAGGGTGAGGACGCCCTCCTCGCGCGCGTACTTCCCCAGGTACTGCGGGAACGTTCCGTACGCCCTCGGGTGGGGCTTGAAGCCCTGGAGGATGCCGTCCGAACCGCCCGTGTGCACGCGGTGGCGCATGATCGTGCGGACGTTCTCCTCGTGACCGACGTGCTGGAGGATCGTCGAGCCGAGCCGGTCGTCGATCAGCAGACGGCGGGCCGTCGCCCAGGGGGCCTCGCCGCGCAGCTCGGCGGACCGTGCGATCGTCCTGCCCACGTACGACGCCAGGCCCGGGTCGCCGACCCCCGAGATCTCGATCGTGTCCCACTCGATCGGCACCCCGTGGCAGCCGTCCGAGCCGACCTCCTCCAGGTGGTGGCGGATCCGCTCCGCCGTCCCGTCGTCCTTCAGCCGGACCAGCAGCGCCTCCGGACCGCCCTCCGCCGCCCAGCTCGGCAGCATCGCCACCAGGGTCGTGCACCCGGGGGTGTAGGGGTACGTGTCCAGGGTGATGTCGGAGCCGCCCGCCAGGGCCTCGTCGAGCAGGGACAGGAGCTCGGGGGCCCTGCCCTTGTTCACGCCGAAGTTCATCGTCGCGTGCGCCAGGTGCAGCGCGCAGCCCGCGTCCCGGGTGAGGGCGACCATCTCCTCGTACGCCCGGAGCGCACCGGCTCCGTACGAGCGGTGGTGCGGGCAGTAGTAGCCGCCGTACTCCGCCACGACCTTGCAGAGCTCGCTGAGTTCGGCGTCCTTCGCGTACATCCCCGGCGTGTAGGTCAGGCCGGACGACATGCCGACCGCCCCCTGCTCCAGGCCCTCCGCCACGAGCCGCCGCATCCGGTCCAGCTCGGCGTCGGTCGCCGGGCGGTCGTCCCAGCCGACCGCGTACATCCGGACCGTTCCCTGCGGGATCAGGTACGCCGCGTTGACCGCGATGCCCCGGCCGCCGTGCGAGCGGTCCAGGCGGTCCAGGTACTCGCCGACCGTGCGCCAGTCGAAGTCGATGTCGGAACCGTCGCCGTTCCAGCCGGTGATCGCCCGGCGGACCTCCGCGAGCGTGCGGTCGTCGACCGGGGCGTACGACAGGCCGTCCTGGCCGAGCACTTCGAGCGTCACGCCCTGCGCGGCCTTCGCGGTGTGCTCGGGGTCGCGCAGCAGCGCGAGGTCGGAGTGCGCGTGCATGTCGATGAAGCCGGGGGACAGGGCGAGGCCCCCGGCGTCCAGGACGCGCCGGGCGGTGGGGCGCTGACAGCCCGCCGCCGCGCCCTCCTTGACGATGGCGGCGATACGGCCGCCGTCGACGGCGACATCGGCGCGGTACGACTCCCCGCCGGAGCCGTCGATGACGTCCACGTCGCGGATGACGAGGTCCATGGTGGCCGGCTCCTCTAGAAGAACGTACGGATGTAGTCGACGACCGTGCCGTCCGCCTCGACCAGCGGGATCAGCTGCCACTTGTCGAAGGACGTGCAGGGGTGGGAGAGGCCCATGCCGAGCCAGTCGCCGACCTCGATCTCGGCGCCCGGTTCCGTACGGAGCCAGCCGTGCTGGTCGGAGAGACCGGTGACGGTGATACCGGCCGCGGGGCGGACGGCGCCGGTGCGGGCGTCGCGGACGACCTGCGCCTCGGGGAGGTCGAGGTCGTGGGCGGCGTCCCGCTTGCCGCCGTTGGTGAAGGCCTGCTCGGCGCTCGGGCGGGAGACGACCTGCGTCCAGAGCCGGAACGCGGGCTCCAGGGCGCCCTCCTCGGGGACCCGGTTGAAGGGGGTGAGCTTGCGGTAGTGGCCGTCGTCGTGCGAGACGTACGCGCCCGAACGGAGCAACTTCAGTACGGGGAGCGAGAGTTCGGGGATCTCCGCGAAGACGTCGGCGACCGCGTCGAACCAGGCGCTGCCGCCCGCGCTGACCACGATCTCCCCGACCTCCGCGGAGAACCGGCCCGCCTTGTCGAACTCGGCGGCCAGCGAGGTCAGTCGGCGCAGCCAGGCGTGGACGCGCTCGACGTCCGCCTTCGGGACCTCGCCCTCGTAACCCGCCACGCCGACCAGGCGCAGGGTGCGCGTCGCGGCGACCGCGTCGGCGACGGCGGCGCAGTCGGCCTCGGTACGGGCTCCGGTACGGGCCCCCTCGCCGGCGCCCAGCTCGACGACGACGTCCACCGGGCGGGCCGCGCGGGCCTCGGTGAGGGCCGCGTCCATCAGCTCGACCCCGCGGACCGAGTCGACGTAGCAGATGAAGCGGAAGTCGGGGTCGGCGTCGAGTTCGGCGGCCAGCCAGCGCAGGGCGGGGGCGTCGACGAGTTCGTTGGCGAGGAAGATCCGGGCGATGCCGTGGGCGCGGTAGACCCGGGCCTGGTGCGGGACGGCCGCGGTGATGCCCCAGGCGCCGTGCTCCAGCTGACGGTCGAAGAGCTGCGGGGCCATGGAGGTCTTGCCGTGCGGAGCGAAGGCCAGGCCGTGGTGCTCGGCGTAGGCCTCCAGGAGGCGCAGGTTGTGCTCCAGCGACTCGGCGGAGAGGGCGAGGACGGGGGTGGTGAAGCCGCCGGTGAAGAGGTTGCGGCGCTGGGCGGCCAGCTCACCGACGGTCAGCCCCTCGGCGTCGGGCGGCAGGGCCTTGAAGCGGTGGTCGACGCGTTCGGTGGCCAGCTGGGGGGTGGCCTGCTGAGGGGTGGGCCGGTCGGCGGGCATGGGGCCTCCTCGTCGAGGTGCTGCGGGGGTTGCAGCGTGGTGTTCCATCGTCAGGCATCGCGGCGTTGCATCATGCGCAACGGTCATTGCGTATATCGCTCAATGGTGTCTAACATCCGGGCCAACGCCGGGTCAATGGACCCCCATGATCGACAAGGAGCCCACAGGTGACCGTGGACGGAGACCGACCGACCGTGGACGCGCCATCCGTGGACGTCGTCTGCCTCGGCGAGTCCATGGTCACCTTCCTGCCCTCCCGGCCGGGACGCCTCGCCGACGTGCCGGCCTTCGCCCGCGCCATCGGCGGCGCCGAGTCCAACGTCGCCTGCGCGCTCGCCTCGGCCGGCCACCGCGCCAAGTGGGTCAGCCGGGTCGGCGCGGACGGCTTCGGCGACCACCTCGTCGAGGCGATCGGGGCGTACGGGGTCGACGTGACGGCGGTCGGGCGGGACGCCTCGCGCCCGACCGGGATCTACTTCCGTACGGCCACGGACCGGGCGACCGCCGCCCACGAGGTCGCGTACTACCGTGCCGGGTCCGCCGCCTCCGCGATGTCACCGGCGACCGTCCCGTACTCCTCCGTCGCGGACGGACGGATCCTGCATCTGTCGGGGATCACCGCCGCGTTGTCGGACGACAGCCTGGCGCTGATGCGCGCGCTGACCGGTCCGCGGGTGGGCCGGCCGGTCGTCTCCTTCGACGTGAACTTCCGGGCCGGGCTGTGGCGGGACGCCGCCGCCGGTGGGCGGGTGCTGCTGGAGCTCGCGCGCGGGGCCGACCTGGTGTTCGTCGGCGAGGACGAGGCCGAGGAGGCATGGGGGCTCGAAGGCCTCGACGCGATCCGGGACGCGCTGCCGGAGCCGGGTGTGGTCGTGGTGAAGCGGGGGGCGGCCGGGGCCGTCGTCTTCGAGCGCCGCGCGGCTTCCTCCCCCACCCCGCCCCTTCCCGAACCGGGGGCCCTGCCCCCGGACCCCCGCGCCTCTACCTCCCCCTACGCCCAGGGGCATGGGGGGACCCCCAGCGGGGCTGGGTGGCGGAACGCCCCGCGCAGCGGCCCCCCGCACGCCCCCGCCCCCGCCCCCGCCCCCGCACCCGCCCCCGACACCGTGACCGCCGTCCCCGCCCCCCGGGTCGACGTCGTCGCCGCCGTCGGGGCCGGGGACGCGTTCGCCGCCGGGTTTCTGTCCGGGACCCTGCGCGGGCTGTCCGTGCGGGAGCGGATCCGGCACGGGCACCTGACGGCCGCCGCCGCCCTCACCGTGCCGGGCGACCTCGCCGCCCCTCCCGCCCGCGACCACGCCGACCGGCTCGTCGCCCTCGACGACGCCGCCTGGGAGACACTGCACCTCGGCCCCGGGTGGACGGGGGAGGACCAGGAGGTACGCACACCATGAGCCAGACCGTCGACCGCGCACTGAGCATCCTGCCGCTGCTCGCCCAGGGACCCGCCGACCTCGGCCAGGTCGCCGACCGGCTCGGGGTGCACAAGTCCACCGCCCTGCGCCTGCTCCGCACCCTCCACGAACACGGTCTCGTCTACCGCCAGCAGGACCAGCGCTACCGCCTCGGCGCCCGCCTCTTCGCCCTCGCCCAGGAAGCCGTCGAGAACCTCGACATCCGCGAGATCGCGCACACCCACCTCACCGCGCTCAACGAGCAGATCGGACACACCGTCCACCTCGCGGTCTACGAGGAGAGCGAGGTCCTCTACATCGACAAGGTCGAGAGCCGCTACCCGGTGCGGATGTACTCCCGCATCGGCAAGCCCGTCGCGATCACCGTCGCCGCCGTCGCCAAGCTGCTCCTCGCCGACCTCCCCGAGCCCGAGCGGCGCGCCATCGCCGGCAAGCTCGACTACCCCATGTACACGCCCCGTTCGACCCCCAACGCCGCCGCCTTCCTCAAGGAGCTGGCGACCGTACGCGAACAGGGCTGGGCCACCGACCTCGGCGGCCACGAGGAGTCCATCAACTGTGTCGCCGCGCCCATCCGAGGCGCCGACGGCCGGGTCGTCGCCGCCATGTCGGTCTCGGCGCCCAATGTGGTCGTGACCGCCGAGGAACTCCTCACCCTGCTCCCGCTGGTGCGCCGCACCGCCGACGCCATCAGCCGGGACTATTCAGGCAACACCCCTACCAAGGACCGGACATGACCGAGAAGATCGCGCTCACCCCCGCCACCCACACCGCCCCGCCCGCGAAGTTCTCGCACGGCGTCAAGAAGGGCAACATCCTGCAGGTCGCCGGGCAGGTCGGCTTCCTGCCCGCGGTGGAGGGCCAGCCCCCGACGCCGGCCGGGCCGACGCTGCGCGAGCAGACCCTGCAGACCTTCGCCAACGTCAAGGCGATCCTGGAGGAGGGCGGCGCGAGCTGGGACGACGTGATGATGATGCGTGTCTACCTCACGGACGTCGACCACTTCGCCGAGATGAACGAGATCTACAACGCGTACTTCGAGGAGCAGGGCCTCAAGGCCCCCGCCTCGGCCCGTACGACCGTCTACGTCGGCCTGCCCAAGGGGCTCCTCATCGAGATCGACGCCCTCGCCGTCCTCTCCTGAGCCCACACCGGATGCACGGCCCGGGCCGGAGCCGCCCGGGCCCGCGCCACCACACCCCCCACCACCTGAGCTGATTCCGCTGAGATCGCCGCTTCACGGCACGGCGTCCGTCCCCAGGACGCCGTGCCGCGCTCCCCCCTACCCAAAAACGAGGCCACCGCCATGCTGCTCGCCGCCGCATCCCCCGCCGCCGAGGCGCCACCCCACACCGGAGGACTGCTCCTCCTCACCCCCGGCACCGCCGGACTGCTGACCGTCGCCGCCCTCGGCATCGCCCTCCTCCTCTTCCTGATCATCAAGGTCAGGCTGCAGCCCTTCGTCGCACTGCTCGCCGTCTCCATCAGCGTCGGCCTCGCCGCCGGACTCTCCGTCACCGAACTCTTCGGCACGGTCCAGAAGTCCGCCGCCACCTCGGTCATCGAGAACGGCATGGGCGGCATCCTCGGCCATGTCGCGATCATCATCGGCCTCGGCACCATGCTCGGCGCGATACTCGAGGTCTCCGGCGGAGCCGAGGTGCTGTCCTCCCGCCTCCTCGGCCTGTTCGGAGAGAAGCGCGCCCCGCTCGCGATGGGCCTGACCGGCCTGATCTTCGGCATCCCCGTCTTCTTCGACGTCGGCATCTTCGTCCTCGCGCCGATCGTCTACGCCGCCGCCAAGCGGTCCGGAAAATCGATTCTGCTCTACTGCATGCCGCTGCTCGCCGGCCTGTCGATGACCCACGCCTTCCTGCCGCCGCACCCCGGCCCCGTCGCCGCCGCGGGCCTGCTCCACGTCTCGCTCGGCTGGGTCATCCTCATGGGCGTCGTCGTCGGCGTCCCCGCCGTCCTCGCCGCCTGGGCCTACGCCGCCTGGATCGGCAAGCGCCTCTTCGTCGAGGTCCCGCAGGACATGCTGGAGGCCGCCGAGGACGCCAAGGCCCAGGTCGCCGCCGAGCGCAAGGACGGCGCCTCCGAGGCCCCGGTCTCCCTCACCACCGTGCTCCTCATCATCGGTACGCCGCTGGTCCTCATCCTCGCCGCCACGTTCTCCTCCATCGCCCTGGACGAGTCGACCGCCCGCTCCGTGATCGAGTTCTTCGGCAACCCGTTCGTCGCCCTGACGATCGCCCTGGTCCTCGCGTACTACCTGCTCGGCATCCGGCGCGGCTGGACCCGCAAGTCCCTGGAACAGGTGTCCACGTCCTCGCTGAAGCCGGTCGGCAACATCCTGCTCGTGGTCGGCGCCGGTGGAGTCTTCGGCGCCGTACTGAAGGCCAGCGGTGTCGCCCAGGCGCTCTCCGACACCTTCAACGACGTCGGCCTGCCCGTCATCGTCCTCGCCTACCTGATCTCGCTCGTGCTGCGCGTCGCCCAGGGCTCGGCGACGGTCGCGATCGTCACCACAGCCGGCATCGTCCTGCCGCTGGTCGAGGGCGGCGACCACTCGCAGGCCTTCCTCGCCCTCGTCATCATGGCCATCTCGGCCGGCTCGATCTTCGCCTCGCACGTCAACGACGGCGGCTTCTGGATCGTGTCGAAGTACTTCGGCATCACGGAGCGGGACACCCTGAAGTCCTGGACCGTCCTGGAGTCCGTCCTGTCCCTGGCCGGATTCGCCGTCGCCGCCGCGCTCAGCCTGGTGGTGTAGCCCGGAAAACGTGGAGGAGGGCGTCCCCGCCGTGGCGGGGACGCCCTCCTCGTACGCGTACGGGGTACCGGGCGTCAGCTCGTGCAGTACTGCGCCTGCTTGCCGATCGAGCGGTACATGCAGTCCGCGTTCTCCAGCAGTTGGAGGACGGCGTCCCGGTTACGGCTCGTCTCGCGCTCGATCACCTCGTCGGGCGGGTAGAAGCCGCCGTTCCAGGACGAGGCCGGGTACATCTCGAAGGTGTACCCGAAGATCTTCTGCGCGCCCCACAGCCAGTCGTCGATCGACCCGTCCGTGATGTAGAGGTCGCTGGACTGCTCGGGCGTGTAGCCGTTGCTCGCCGCCATCTTCCCGCCGACCGCCGCGAACGCGTCCCGGTCGTCCTGGGTCATGCCCGGCGCCGTGTTCGCGGTGGTCCAGCCGTAGGGCCAGAGCACCAGCTCGCTGTACGTGTGGAAGTCGATGCCGGCCTTGATCTGCTGCTTGCCGCCCACCACACGCGAGCGGACGAAGTCGGCGACGACCTTCACCTCGGGGGCCGACTCGGGAGCCGTGCCCCGGTAGGTCTCCGAGCTCTTGGTGCCCGAGGAGCCGCCGCAGCAGCCCCACTTGTAGTCCCAGTTCCGGTTCATGTCCGTACCGACGTAGGACGAGCCGGCGTTGGGCTGCCGGTTCTTGCGCCAGCTGCGGTACGAGCCGGAGGCGATGTCGTACTCGCCGCCGTCCGGGTTGAGGTCCGGCACGATCCAGATCTCGCGGTTGTTCAGGATGTTCGTGACCCTGCTGTCGGTGCCGTAGCCCGCGCCGAGCTCGCGCAGCAGATAGAGCGCCATCTCGACGGTCAGGTGCTCGCGCGCGTGCTGGTGGTGGGTGAAGAGGACCTCGGGCTCGGCCTCGTCCGTGCCCACGTTGTCGCTGACCTTGATGGCGACGATGTCCCGGCCCTGGTAGGTCTTGCCGATGACCCGCTTGTTCATGAGGGTTGGGTACTGGGCGATGCGCTGGTCGATCTCCGCGTTCATCTCGGCGAAGTTGTGGTACTTCGAGTCGGCCGAGGGGAAGTCGAAGGGCTCGACCGCCAGGCCCTTGACCGAGCGGTCCGGCGGCGCGGGAAGCGCCTCCGGGCGGTGGCCGAGGGCACGGAGCTTGCGCAGCTGGGCGGCGTTGGCGCTGACGACGACGCTGTGGTCGTCGGCCTCGTCGATGGAGACGCCGGTGGCGGCGAGCGCGGTGCGTTCGACGACCGTGGACGGGCCGTGGATCTCGTACTGGCGGATCACTTCCTCGGCGGCGGGGGTCGGCTCGGATTCGGCGCCGGCCTGCTGGGCGCCGAGCGAGAGCGGCGCCGCGAGGGCGAGCGCCAGAAGGGCCGCGAGAGCGGCGGACCTTCTGCCGCGGGTTCGAAGTCGCATGCTGTCTCCTGGGTGGGGAGGGTGGGGGGTGCGACAGGCTGTGCGGGTTCGCTGTGCGGGTGTTGCGGTGCGGATGCTCTGTTCGGGTGTGCTGTGCGGGTGTGCTGTGCGGGTGTTCGGGCACATGGTGAGGCCATGACATGGACGGGTCAAGAGTGGGGTTCGGCCACGACCGCCGCGGTCGCCTCCGCGACCGGGCTGACAGGAGATCACATCGGAAGGCGAAAAGGCCGAAAGAGCGGCCCTTCGGCGATACTGTGCCGCGTGGGGACGCTGATCGGCACGTACGAGATCGAACGCAAGCTCGGCGAGGGCGGCATGGGGACCGTCTGGCTCGCCCGCTCACGCGGCGGCCGCGCCGTCGCCGTCAAGGTGGCCCGGCCGGAACTCGCCGCCGACCCCGGGTTCCGTGAGCGCTTCCGGGCCGAGATCGTCGCCGCCCGCCGGGTCGGCGGCTTCCACACGGCGCAGGTCGTGGACGCGGACCCGGACGCCGAGGCGCCCTGGCTCGCGACCGCCTACGTTCCCGGCCCCACCCTCGCCGGCCTCGTGGCGGCCGAGGGCCCCATGGACGAGCGGCGGCTGCGCGCGCTGGGCGCCGCGCTCGCCGAGGCCCTGGAGGCCATCCACGGCTGCGGGCTCGTCCACCGCGACCTCAAGCCCGGCAACATCGTCATGGCCGCCGACGGCCCCCGCGTCCTGGACTTCGGGATCGCCCGTGCCCTGGAGTCGACCCGGCTCACCGCCACCGGAGCGGCCTTCGGGACCCCGGGCTACCTCGCCCCCGAACAGGCCCTCGGCGAGGAGGTGACCGGCGCCGCCGACGTGTTCGCCCTCGGCGGCGTCCTCGTCGCGGCCGCGGGCGGGCGGGCGTTCGGCGACGGCACCCCGATGGGGCTCATGTACCGCACCGTCCACGAGGCACCCGACCTGGGCGCCGTACCGGAGGCGCTGCGCGGGCTCGTCGGGCGCTGCCTCGCCAAGAACCCGGCCGAGCGCCCGACCCCCGCGGAACTGCTCGACGCGCTGGCGGGTGTGGGTGCGGGTGTGGGCACGGGTGCGGGGGAGTCGGTGCCGGTACGGGAGACGCCGACGCCCACCGTCGTGTCGGTGCCCGCACCCGCCGCGGGTGACGCCGTGCAGGACGCCGTGCCCGCGGCCGCTTCGGTCGGCGGTGTCCAGGACGCCGTACCCGTACACGCGCGGCCCACCGTCGTCGTACCGCCGCCGCCCGCGGCTCCGCCCGGGCCCGCCCCGACGTTCGAGGCCGCCGACGGGTCGTCGGGGATCGCCGTGGACGCCGACGGCGTGGTCTTCGTGATCGCCGACGTCGAGGCGGAGTTCGGCTGGGAGGAGATCGGGTCCGTGACGTACACCCGGACCCGGCGCGGCCGGCGCCTCGCCGTCACCGTCACGCTGTACGACGGCTCCACCTACAGCTGCGACGTCGACGGCCGCGGCGCCGAGCGCGCCGCTGCGTGGGAGCGTGACCTGGACCTGGTCCTCAGCCGCTATCTGCCCGCCTGACGGACAGGGCGCGGCGCCGCCACCGGAGGGTGACGGCGCCGCGGTCCGATCGGTGTCGCGGGGAGTGCCGGTGACTACGGCAGGTTGTGGACGTGCGGGCCGACCGCGTTGGACCAGGCGTTGCCGGCCGTCGCGTCCCAGTTGGTCGACCAGGTCATCGCGCCGCGCAGGCTGGGCCAGGTCTGCGAGGGCTTGAAGGTGCCGCAGTTGGTGCCGCGGGCCAGGCAGTCGAGCGCGTTCTTCACGATCGACGGGTCGACGTAGCCGCTGCCCGCGCCCCGTGTCGAGGCCGGCACGCCGAGGCCGACCTGGGAGGCGTCGAGGCCGCCCTGGAGCTGGATGCAGGCGAGCGCGGTGAGGAAGTCCACCGAACCCTGGCTGTACACCTTGCCGTCGCAGCCGAGCATCGAACCGCTGTTGTAGTACTGCATGTTGACGACCGTGAGGATGTCCTTCACAGCCAGCGCGGTCTTGAAGTACTCGGTGCCCGTGTTCTGCATGTCGATGGTCTGCGGGGCCATCGTCAGGACCATCGAGGAGCCGGCCTTCGCGGAGAGCTGGCGCAGCGCCTTCGTCAGGTACGTGGAGTTGATGCCGTGCTCCAGGTCGATGTCGACCCCGCTGAAGCCGTACTCCTGCATCAGGGCGTACGCGCTGTCCGCGAAGGCGGTCGCCGAGGCGTCACTGTTGATGGTGACGTTCCCCTTCTCGCCGCCGACCGAGATGATGACCGACTTGCCCGCGGCCTTCTTCGCGGCGACGTCCGCCTTGAAGTCGGCGACGGAGGCGTAGCCGACGGCCGGGTCGAGGTTGAAGACGATCTGGCCGGGCGTGGCCGTCGAGTCGGCGAAGGAGACGGCGATGATGTCGTACTGCGCCTGGACGTCCCGCAGCTTCTGGACCGTCGCGCCGTTGTTGAAGTTCTGCCAGTAGCCGGTCAGGGCGTGCTTCGGGACGGACGGGCCGGGGCCCGGGTTGGTCGTACGGCCCGATACGGCCGTCGACTTGGCCGACTCGCCGGCGGCGTTGGTCGCCGAGACCTGGAACTGGTACGTGGTGTTGGCCGCGAGGCCCGTCACGGTGGCCGAGGTGCCGGAGACGGTCTGCGCGAGCGAGCCGTCGCGGTACACCTTGTAGCCGGTGGCGCCGGAGACCGCGTTCCAGCTCAGGCCGACCGAGGAGGACGTGATCGAGCCGGTGGCGAGGCCCGCCGGGGTCGCCGGGACGACCGGGTCGGGGTCGACCGGGCCGCCGCCGTCGGGGCCGAAGACGGAGACGTCGTCCACGTGGTAGGCGGCCTGGCCGTACCAGCCGTGGGTGTAGACGGTCACCTGGGTGGTGCTCGCGCCCGTGGTGAAGGAGGTGGTCAGCTGCTTCCAGGACGGGCTGTCGGGGGTCCAGGTGGAGACGTCGGTGGTGCCGGTGCCGGTCGCCCCGAGGTAGGCGTACCCGCCCTGCACCCAGGCGCTCAGCGTGTACGTCGAGTTGGGCTTGACGGTGACGACCTGGCTGCAACGGGCGTTGTCCTGGCCTGCCGGGGTCGCCTTGAGGGCGCCCGCCCCGGTCCGTACGGGCGAGGACACGGCGGCGCCGCTGCCCGCCGTACAGCTCCAGTTGGACAGGCCGGACTCGAAGCCCGCGTTCCTGGCGACGTTGACGTCGGCGGCCTGGGCCGTGCCGGTGCCGCCGACGAGGCCGAGGCCGGAGCCTACGGCGAGCGCGAGGGCGCCGCCGATCCATCTGCGCGAGCGTGTGGTGGTGCGGTCCACTTGCTGCCTCCGGTGGGGGAGATGGGGGAGGGGAGAGGGGAGATGGGGAGGGGAAAGGGAGGGAGGTAGGTCACGGTGGCCACCGTTGGGGCAACAAGCTGGTCCAGACCAATCGAGTTGTCAAGACCTCTGGCGCGGAAGGGGAGTTGGGCGAGTGGGTCTCAGGACCCACGGCGGACCCACTCCTGGGCCCACGCCGAGACCCAGAGCCAGGCCCAACGCGAGGCCCAGCCCCGGACCCACCACAAGGCCCATCCGGGCCCAGATTTCACGTTGCGCTTGCCGGATTGTGTGTTCACCAGCCCACAGGTCGTGGATAAAGTGCACAGCATCGCGCTGTGCAGTAACGCGGTGAACGCAGTGAGTCATGGCGATGTGCTGCGCCATGGGACATGGGGACTTGGGGACGGGGAGCCCGACGTGCCGACAGCGATCGCGGTCACCAGTGCCGACCTGGTGCTGCCACCGACCGACCAGCAGACGCCCACTGCAGCCGTCCTGCCCGCACTGGAGACCCAGCCCCTGGCCTCCGCCGTAGCCGACCTCCAGCTCCTCCTCGACCGCTACGGGCATGTGATCGTCCTCTGCCCGACCTCCCTGCCCAAGGCCGCCGAGCAGCGGCTGCACGCCGTCCGTTCCCTCCTGGAGAGCGACCGGATCGCCCTGGTCAAGACCGATCTGCCGCCCCTGGGCACCGCCGTACTGGCCCGGCAGCTGCGGCAGCTCTCCGCCTGCGACTTCAGCCCCGGCGTCATCGCCTCGGCGGCCCGGCTGCTCACCCACTACATCTACGCCGGCGCCGTCCTCGGCTCCGTCGCCAAGCTCGACCGGGTCCCGGTCACCCTGAAGTCGCACGTCAAGGGCTGGCTCCCGGGCGCCCAGTTCGCCGTGGTCGCCGCGCCCGTCCCCCAGCTCCTCCGGATCGGCCCCGGCGTCGCACCGCCCGCGGGCCCCGAGTTCGCCACCCAGCTCCTCGTCGCCCGCGGCCAGCTCCAGACCGACTGGCCCACCGGCACCCTCGCCCCCACCTGGCAGGTCCAGGCCGTCCACGAGGCGCCGCTTCCCGCCGAGTCGCCCCGCTGGTGGGGGACCGGGCGGCTCGTCGAGTTCACCGCGTACCTCCCCGACATCGCCGTACTCCACCGGCTGGTCGCCTCCGTACGCCGCGAGACCTGCCACTGGTGCCGGATGGAACTCATCGGCGACCGCTGCGGCTTCTGCTCCGCGCCCTGGACCGCGCTCTCGCCCGCCGCGCCGTCGGCGGCCCCGGCGTTCGCGAAGACCCGGGCGTTCGCGAAGACCCCGGCTGCCGCGACGGCCGTGACGGCCGCGCCCGCGACCACGCGGTCCGTCGCGCCGGCGGCGCCGGAAGCCGACCGGTCCCTCGCCGCCCGCCAACCCCGCGCGCTGGCCTCCTCGGCACCGACGGAACCTGCCGCAGCAACGGCACCCGCGGCCTCCTCGGTACCTACGGCACCGACGGCACCCGCGCCGCCGACGGCACCCGGGGCAGCCCCCTGGCCGTCGACGCCGTCACCGCCACCGCCCGGCGACATCCCGCCCGCCACGTACCCCGTCCGCTGAGCCACCCGTACCCGTCCGCCGAGCCCACGTACCCGTCCGCCGAGCCACACGTACCCCCGATCGAGGTTGTCCGGCAATGAACTCCCGCCAGCGTCGTGGCGTCATCCTGCTCCTGCTGTCCGTCCTGTGCGCCCTCGCCGCGTTCGCCGGCGTCCTCTCCGTCATCGACGACGTCAACTCCAAGGTCGGGCCCGAGGTGACCGCGTACCGCGTCAAGGGCGATGTCGCGCCCCACACCCCGCTCAGCAAGGGGCAGTTCGAGGAGGTCTCGATGCCGGAACGCTGGCTGTCCAGGACCGCCGTGACGAGCCTCGACCAGATCAGCGGGAAGGTCGCCGTCACCACGCTCAAGGCCGGCTCCCTCCTCCAGACGGACATGATCGTCCAGCGGCCCGCGCTTCAGCCCGGCCAGCAGGAGATCGCCATCATGATCGACGCGGCCACGGGCGTCGCGGGCAAGATCACCGCCGGTTCGACCGTCAACATCTACGCCACGTTCGCCGGAGAGAAGGGCGGCAAGGCCGCCCAGTCCAAGGTCATCGTCAGCAACGCCCGCGTCATCGACGTCGGCAAGCTCACCCCCATCTCCGACCGCAACGACCGCAGCAACGGCCCCACCGAAGCCGTACCGATCACCTTCGCCCTCTCCACGCTCGACACCCAGCGCGTCGCCTACGCCGAGTCCTTCGCCGAGCACGTACGACTCGCCCTCGTCGCCCCGGGAACGACTCCCGGCGGAGAGTCCACCCTCACCCCCGACGACCGCACCTACACGCTCGACAAGGACAAGTGAGGCCGGTATGACCACCAGGATCCTGCCGGCCGTCGCCGACCCCGACGCGGCCCGCGCCGTCATCAGCCTGCTCAGCCAGCTCCCCGGCGCCGAACCCGCCCCGCCCGTCGCCGACTCCACCCAGCTCGTCGACACCCTCGCCCGGCTGGCCGCCCAGTCTCTCGACGAACTCCCCGAAGTCGTCCTCGTCCACGAGCGGATCGGACCCGTCCCGGCCCTCGAACTCGTCCGCGAGGTCGCCCTCCGCTTCCCCGCCGTCGGCGTCGTCCTCATCACCGCCGACGCGAGCCCCGTCCTCTTCTCCGCCGCCATGGACTCCGGCGCCCGCGGCCTGGTCACCCTCCCGCTCGGCTACGAGGAGCTCGCCAGCCGCGTCCAGGCGGCCGCCCAGTGGTCCGTCGGCGTCCGCCGCCACCTCGGCGGCGGAACGGACGCGTTCGCAGGACCCGGAGGCACCGTCGTGACCGTCAGCGGCGCCAAGGGCGGCGTCGGCACCACCGTCACCGCCGTCCAGCTCGCCCTCGCCGCCCGCGCCTCCGGCCGCGACGTCGCCCTCGTCGACATGGACCTCCAGGGCGGCGACATCGCCTCCTACCTCGACGTCCAGTTCCGCCGCTCGGTCGCCGACCTCGCCGCTGTCGACGACATCTCGCCCCGCGTCCTCCAGGAGGCCGTGTACGTCCACGAGACGGGCCTCGCGCTCCTGCTCGCCCCCGCCGAGGGCGAGCGCGGCGAGGACGTCGCCGACCGCTCCGCCCGCCAGATCATCGGCGCCCTGCGCGCCCGCCACGACGTCGTGGTCGTCGACTGCGGCACCTACCTCAACGGCGCCAACGCGGCGGCCGTCGAGACCGCCGACACGGCCGTCCTCGTCACCACCCCGGACGTCGTCGCCGTCCGCGCGGCCAAGCGGACCGTACGGATGTGGGACCGGCTCCAGATCCGCAAGGCGGAGGAGACGACCGTCCTGGTCAACCGGCACACGCGTGGCACGGAGATCCAGCCCGCCCTCATCCAGAAGATCACCGGGACGCGGATGGCGGGCGTCGTCGTCCCCGCCCACTTCAAGGAGCTGCAGGGCGTCGTCGACGCGGGCCGCCTGCACGAACTCGACGCCCGGTCGACCGTGAAGCAGGCCCTGTGGTCGCTCGCCGGCGAACTCGGCCTCGTCGGCCCGCCGCCCGGAGCGGCCGCCGCCGACCAGCGGCCCGCGCTCGGACCGGGCAGGCAGGCCGGAAACGGCAAGCAGGCCGGAACCGGCAGGCAGCTGGCACGGCTGACCCGCGGCAAGGGCGGGCGCTGAGCCATGCCGGCGTCGAGGCGCACGTGGAGGGGCGACGACAGGGGGCAGGTGGCCGTCGAGTTCCTCGGCATGGTCCCGCTCATCCTGATCACGCTCGTCCTGCTCTGGCAGTGCGTCCTGGTCGGCTACACCTTCACGCTCGCGGCCAACGCGGCCGACGAGGCCGCCCGCGTCTGCGCGGTGGGCGGCGACTACGGGGAGGCGGGGAGACGGCACGTGGGCGAGGCGTGGTCGGCGCGGGTCAGCTGCCCCGGTTCGGGAGACCTGGCCCGGGCGACGGTGAAGCTCAAGGTCCCGGTCCTCGTCCCGGGCACCGTCTCGTTCCCGTTCTCGGTGACCGGCGAGGCCGGAGCCGTATGGGAGAAGGAGAACGGGGGATGACCCGACGACAGGACACCGGCACACGAAGGGGCCACGTGCGCGACCGCGTGCGTGGCGGTGTGCGCGTCCGTGTGCGTGACGTGGTGCGTGACGGCGTGCGCGACCGCGTGCCTGACGTAGTGCGAGACGGTGGGCGCGACGTAGTGCGTGACGGCGGGCGCGACGGCGTGCGCGATCGCGGGCAGGCCGCCGTCGAGTACCTCGGCTTCCTCCCCGTCCTCCTCCTCGTCGCCCTCGCCGGCATCCAGCTCGGCATCGCCGCGTACGCCGCCCAGCAGGCCGGTACGGGCGCCCGCGCCGCGGCCCGGGCAGCGGGTCACGACGAGGCGACGGTCGCCCCGGAGACGGCCGGCCGGTCGGCGATGAGCGACTGGCTCACCGCGGACGTCGGGGTGAGCGAGGGCGGCGGCGAGGCCATCGCCACCGTCACCGTGGACATCCCGTCCGTCGTCCCCTTCTGGGACTTCGGAAACATCACGAAGAGCGCCACCATGCCCGTGCCCGAGGAGGGCGAGTAGCCGCCATGAGTCTGCGAGCCCGGATCAGCACCCCCGACGACAGCGGCGTCGGCGGAGCCAGGGAGGACGGCCACCTCGTCGCCACCTTCCGCGCCAAGCTCCTGGAGGAGATCGACCTCACCGAGATGTCCGCGCTCGTCGCCACCGAACGGCGCGTCCGCCTCGAACGCGTCCTCGGCCACATCATCAGCCGCGAAGGCCCGGTCCTCTCCACCGCCGAACGCGCCCAGTTGATCCGCCGCGTCGTCGACGAGGCCCTCGGCCTCGGCGTCCTCGAACCGCTCCTCGAAGACGCCTCCATCACCGAGATCATGGTCAACGGCCCCGACCAGATCTACATCGAACGCGCCGGCCGGGTCGAACTCCTCCCGCTCCGCTTCGCCTCCCACGAACAGCTGATGCAGACCATCGAGCGGATCGTCTCCACCGTCAACCGCCGCGTCGACGAGTCCAACCCGATGGTCGACGCCCGGCTCCCCTCCGGTGAACGCGTCAACGTCATCATCCCGCCGCTCTCCCTGACCGGGGCGACCCTGACGATCCGCCGCTTCCCGCGCGCGTACACGCTCCGCGAGATGGTCGGCCTCGGCTCGCTCGACGAACAGATGGTGCTGCTGCTCGCGGGACTCGTCCAGGCCAAGTTCAACGTGATCGTCTCCGGAGCCACCGGCACCGGAAAGACCACCCTCCTCAACGCCCTCTCCGAACTGATCCCGGACGGCGAACGCGTCATCACCATCGAGGACTCCGCCGAACTCCAGCTCCGTCAGGCCCACGTCATCCGCCTGGAGAGCCGCCCCCCGAACATCGAGGGCCGCGGCGCGGTCACCATCCGCGACCTCGTACGCAACTCCCTGCGCATGCGCCCCGACCGCATCATCGTCGGCGAGGTCCGCGGCGGCGAAACCCTCGACATGCTCCAGGCCATGTCCACCGGCCACGACGGCTCCCTCGCCACCGTCCACGCCAACTCGGCCGAGGACGCCCTCATGCGACTCCAGACCCTCGCCTCGATGTCCGAGGTCAAAGTCCCCTTCGAGGCGCTCAGGGACCAGATCAACAGCGCCGTCGACGTCCTCGTACAGCTCACCCGGCACCCCGACGGCACCCGCCGCGTCACCGAGATCGCCGTCCTCGCCTCCCGCGGCCGCGAACGCTTCACCCTCGCGACCGTCTGCTCCTTCCGCGCCCAGCCGCTCGCCGCCGACGGCCGGGTGTACGGCGCGTACGCCTACCACCCGCTGCCGCGCCGCGTCGCCGACCGGCTCTACCTGGCCGGCCAGCCCGTCCCGCAGGCCTTCGGCGTCGCCACGTCCGACGACCAGCTGACCACCCGAGAAGCGCAGTAGGAGAGAGGGCACACAGATGCTTTCGTCGACGTGGCCGGTGACCGGCATCGTGCTGCTCGCCTGCGTCCTCGGGGTGCTCGGCATCCACACGTACGCGCGCGGCACCGCCGACCGCGCCGCCCTGGTCGCCCGGCTCGCCCAGAGCGGCGAGGCGCAGGACACCGGCCGGCGCAGGCGCCGCTTCCGCTCCCTCGACCGGCGGCTACGGCGCACCGCGTTCGGCCGGAAGCTGGACCTGCGGATCTCCGCCACCGGCCTCGACGTGACACCGGGCGAGTTCGTCGCCGCCATGACGGTGCTCGTGCTCGCCCTGTGGATCGCGGGCCAGGCCGTCCTCTCCCCGTTCTTCGGCCCCATCTGCGGCCTCGTCGGCATCTGGGTCGCCCTGGGCTTCCTCAACTGGCAGCGCCAGAAGCGCATCGAGAAGTTCATCAACCAGCTGCCCGAACTGTCCCGGATCCTCGCCAACGCCACCCAGGCCGGACTCGCCCTGCGCATGGCGCTCAGCATGGCCGCCGACGAACTCGACGCACCGGCCGGCGACGAACTGGAGAAGGTCGCCCAGCAACTCGCCGTCGGCACGTCCATCGACGACGCGCTCGGCGAACTCGCCGAACGCCTCCCGTCCCGCGAACTCGTCGTCCTCGTCACCACCCTCGTCCTCGCCAACAAGGCGGGCGGCACCGTCGTCTCCTCCCTGCGCAACCTCACCGAGACCCTGGAGGAGCGCAAGGAGACGCGCAGGGAAGTCCGTACGCAACTGTCCCAGGTGAATCTCACGGCGTACGCGGTCCCGGTGATCGGCATCGGCTCCCTCCTCCTCATCGACAACATGCAGCCGGGCGCCCTGGACCGGATGACCGGTTCGGGCCTCGGCCAGGTCGCCGTCGTCGCCGCGTTCGCGCTCTACGTCGTCGGCTTCGTGATCATCCGCCGCTTCTCGAAGATCGACGTATAAGGGACCGGAACCGGAACTCACCATGGACCTCCTCCTCGCACTGGCCGCCGCCCTGTCCGTCACCGGCATCCTCTACGGCATCCGGCTCTACCGCGCCGACGCCAGACTCCCCGACGACCTCCAACTCGCCCTGGAGATCGGCTCCACCCGCACCGGCGCCGTCTACTCCGTCGTCGACCGGCTCGGCATGCGCTACTCAGCCGCCGTCCTGCGGGCCATGGGCCCCAAGCGCGTCGCCACCGTCCGCCGCCGCATCGACCTCGCCGGAAACCCCGGCGGCCTGACCATCGACCGGTACGGCGCCCGGCGCGCCGTCTACGGCTTCCTCGGCGGCTTCGGCGGCCTGATCATGCTCTCCGACGGCGACGTCCTGGTCGCGCTGCTGCTCTTCGCCTTCGGCGCGTTCTGGACCGAGGTCGGCATCTGGTCGGCCATCCGCATCCGCAAGGACCAGATCGAACGGACCCTCCCGGACTTCCTCGACGTCCTCGCGGTCGTCGTCTCGGCCGGCCTCGGCTTCCGCCAGGCCCTCGACCGCGTCGCGGAGAAGTACGAAGGCCCCTGGGCCGACGAACTGCGCATCACACTCCGCCAGATGGACATGGGCGTCAGCCGGCGCCAGGCCTTCGACGAACTGCGCCGCCGCAACGACAGCGAACAGGTCGCCCAGTTCGTCACCGCCCTGCAGCAGGGCGAGGAACTCGGTGCGCCGATCGTCGAGACCCTGATACAGATCGCCAACGACATGCGCCGCACCGACGCCCAGAACGCCCGCAGAAAGGCCGCGAAAGCGGTCCCCAAGGCCACGATGGTGATCACCACGCTCATGGTCCCGGCGACGATGATCCTGCTCGGCGCGGGCCTGTTCCTCGGCTCGGGCACCAACCTCGGCTCGATCACGGGGGAGTGAGGTGACGACCCGATGACGCTCAGAGTGCTCGTCGCCGACGACAACCCGGTCGTCCGCGCCGGCCTGCGCGCCCTGCTCGACGCCGCGACCCCCGACATCAGGGTCGTCGCGGAGGCCCGCGACGGCCGCACCGCGATGGACGAGACCCGCCGCACCCGCCCCGACGTCGTGCTCCTCGACGTCCGCATGCCCGTCGTCGACGGCCTCACCGCCCTCCCGCACCTCGTGCGCGTGGCCCCCGTCCTCATGCTCACCCACACCGTGGCGACGGAGATCGTCCAAGAGGCCCTCCGCCTGGGAGCGGGCGGCTACCTGGTCCACGGCGAGTTCACCGCCGAAGAACTGGTCACGGCGGTCCGCGACGTACGAGCGGGCCGCGCCCGCTTCACACCGACGGCGGCGAACGCCTTGGTCGGCGTGGTCCGCGGTGCGACTGCACACGTCGGCGTACGGCCAATTGTCTCGACTCCCCGCACATTTCCCCTAACGCCTTCGCAGCTGCAACCAACTGTGGCACGCTTTGGATTGAGCGTGAGGGAGGGGGAGGTGATGGAGCTGATCGCATCGGGCCTCAACAACCGGCAGATCGCCGACACATGCTTCATCAGCGAGAAGACCGTCAAGAACCACATCAACCGCATCTTCGCCAAACTCCACGCCACCTCGCGAAGCGAAGCCATAGCAGCCTGGCTGGGAACAAGGGCAGCCTCATGACGGCCGACACCGGCGAAACCAGCGTCAAGAACCCCTGGGCCCGTGTTTGGGCCTACGGGCCCTGTGGGGAGGAGGTGGTGTTGACGTACCGTGCCCGTGCCGAACTCGGCAGCGGCACGGGGATGTACGAATCCGGAGGGGACGACGACCATGAGCGACCTCATGCTGAAGGCTGCGACGAAGGCGAAACTGCACTTCGACACCTGGACCCGCACGAGGACGACCAACGACCGCGGCCAGACGGCGGTCGAGTACCTGGGCATCATCGTGGTGGTCGTGGCGATCGTGGTGGCGATCAGCGGGACGGACATCGGCAAGACGATCAAGGACGCGATCACGGCGAAGATCGCTGCCGTGACCAAGTAGTGCAAGGCCCCGAACGTAGAGATGCGGGTCAGGCCTTTCCTGTCTACATCACCGTCGTTGCGGGCCTGCTCTTCCTTGCGTTCGCCTATTTCGTAGTCGGTCAGGCTGCGGCGACCCGGAACGGGGCTCAGACTGCGGCCGATGCTGCGGCTCTGGCTGCGGCTCAGGACGCTCGCGACCAACTACGGACAGGATGGCTTGGAGTCATCCTCGACCCGGCACAGTGGGGAGACTTCCTCGCGGGGGAGGAATACGACGACGCCGTCGCTTGCCAACGTGCGGCTGCCTTCGCTGCCAAGAACGGTGCGAACCTCTCGGGTGACGGTTGCGTCCGTCTCTCCACCGGCGAGCACGGCTTCCGGGTGGAAGTACTCACCCAGGCCGCGATTGGCGTCTCGGTGGTCCCCGGCACCGAGGACCGACACGCCAGGGCGACGGCAAAGGCAGTGATCGAGCCGCTCTGTACGTTCGAGCTTCCCGAACCAACCGCCGAACCCGACCCGCCTGCGGAACAGGAACCGACCCCGGATCCCAATCCCGAGCCGTCACCCACACCCACGGAACCCGCACCCATCGTCGGTCTCGCATGCGACGGTGTTCCCTGGACGATCGACCCTGACCGGCCGGAGCTCCCCAGCGCCGCCGATCTCTTCACCGTGCGACTGGCCGACTGACAAGTGAAGGAATCCCGTTCATGAGTGTTCGGTACGCAACGAAGGCCCTCAGGAGGTGGGTCGTGGGAGCTGTCGCGGCCGGCCTGGTCCTTGGCGTAGCGGGTTGCGGCAGCGGCGACGAGCCCCCGACGGGCAAGTCCTCCGCGAGTTCTGTGGCGCCGAAGAACACGGGTAGCACACAGCCGCAGTCAGAGAAGCCGTCCGAGACGCTGGCGGTCCTCAAGGGGCCGAACGGGCTCGAACTCACCGTTGGTTCGGCGGAGCGTGATGCAGGCGGCTTTCTGACCATCAAGGGCAGCCTGAGGAACACATCGGATGCCTCAGCTGTCGTCTCGTCCCAGACGAGTGGAAATGAAACCGAGGTCTTGAAGCACGGAAGCTCCCTCGGCGGCGCCACCCTCGTGGATGCGGTAGGCAAGAAGCGGTACTACGTGCTGCGTGACACGGACGGACGGCCTCTCACCACCACAGGTATCAGCCTCCTGGCGGCCGACAGCTCCACCGAGGTCTTCATGCAGTTCCCCTCACCCCCCGCCGGCACCACCGAAGTCTCCTTCCAGCTCCCCACCTTCGAACCCGGCACCATCAAACTCTCCTGACGGACGCCGCCATGACACCCCGCCGCCTCGCCCCCCTCGCCGCCCTCACCCTCCTCCTCTACGCCACCGGAGCAGGCCCCGTCCTCGCCGACGATCCCCCCAACTCCACCTCCAGCGCCTCCCCACCCCCCGAGATCGACGCGAACTCGCCCGAGCTGATGCTGCCCGACGGAGCCACCCTCGCCGCGCCCAAGGTCCTCGACATCAAACAGGTCGTCGAGGAAGAGGGCGGCGAACAGCGGCGCGAGGACACCAACGTCGACGTCACCTTCGCCCTGCAGGCCGAGGTGCTCTTCGGCAAGGACAGCGCCAAACTCGGCCCCGCCGCCACCGCCCGAATCGCAGCCATCGCCGTCGAGATCAACAAGCAGAACTCCAGCCGCGTCCGCGTCTTCGGATTCACCGACGACCTCGGGACGTACGAACACGGGCTCAAGCTCTCCAAACAGCGCGCCGACGCCGTGCAGCAGGAGCTCGCCAAGACGCTCGACCCCGGAAAGACCTTCGACATCCGCGGCTACAGCGAGGACTACCCGATCGCGTCCAACGCCACCGAGGAAGGCCGCACCAAGAACCGCCGCGTCGAGATCTCCTTCCCCCGAACGACGAGTAGTTGACGGAACTGCGCGGTTTCGCCCGTCGGCATGCGACACGGCCTCGGCGAGGAGAGGCTGCCTGCGGCCGGCCAGGTACGCGAGTCTCTGGCGCCGGCCGCCCTCGTTTCGAGCGTGGCAACCTCCGGCGGTGCGTCAAGGGCGCTCCTCCGTCGCGTCGGCTCCGCCGATTCCGCTCCGCTCCACCCTTGACCCACCACCTCCGGTCGCCCTTGGACACTCGGAGGGCGGCCCGGGGCGGGGGCCGCGCGGAGGCCCGTCCAGTGCCCAGGCCGCGGTGCAGCGGCTGCGGGTCAGAACGGCGCGGCAGCGGAATGGGGTGGCCCGGCCCGGCTCAGCGCGCGACGCCGGGCGGGTTGCAGGAGCTCATACTCCGCTGGTGACGGTCCGATGAGCGGCAAACGGCCAGCGGCAAGCGGCGGACGACCGGGCGGATCAGAGCGGGGCGAGGAGCATGAGGACCTCATCGCGGTCGTCGCCGGCGGCGAGCCGCAGAGCGCCGGGCCACCGACCGACCTCCCGCCACCCGAACTGCCCGTAGAAACCCTCCAGGCCCACACCGCCCCGAGCGGCGAGATGCAACTGCTCCAGCCCCATCTCCTCCTTGGCGACCCTGCGCACCTCCGTCATGAGGGCACGTCCGACGCCCCGCCCGCGTACAGCCGTCCGAGTCTGAACATGGTGGACAGTGCCCCAGTGCGCGATCAGCTCGAACGCGTCGCGACGGACATTGAGCCAACCTCCGAGTTCCCCGTCCAGGGTGACCAGGAGCAGCCGACTCGTATCGGGTGAGAGCAGATCTGCCATGCGATCGAGAGCCGGAGCCACCGTCGCGACGTCGACGGGAGCAAAGGGAAAGCCCGCCGCTCCACCCGCATTCGTCACCTCGACCCAGCACGCGGTGAGCGCGCGCCGCAGCCGCGGTGTCGCGTCGCCGGGAGACGTGAGCTGCTGGAAGGCGAGCACAGGGGCCATCCCGCGATCATGCCACCCACCCCTGACCGTGCAGGCGCCCCAGTTCGGCCGTATCTGCGACCTACTCGAAGAGAGAGGGGGTGCGGCGCGCCGTCCGCAACGTACGCCCACCCTCGCATCGGGAGTTCGCTGCGCGCACGTCGCCGCGGCCCGCTTTCACCCACCGGGCAGGGGCCGGCCGGCTCCGTGAAGTCGAGTGCGGAGTGAGTGGGCGACTCGGTCTGCCTCGTCAGCCGTCACTCGCTCCTGCTCCGGCCGCCGAAGCAGTCCGAAGATCCCCGGCCCACGATGCTCCGGCCGCAGATCTTCCATGCGCGGAACGATGTGGAAGTGCACGTGCCCGAAGCCTTCGGCCTCGGCGAACTGGACGACGTACGTCTTGGCGCACCCGACCATGTCCCGAAGAGCACGAGAGAGCCTGACCTGCCACACCCCAAGGGTGGACGCCTCAGCGTCGGTGAGGTCGTGTACCGCGGTGACGTGGCGCCGAGGCACCAGCACAAGCCAGCCGGGCAACGCTGTGTCGAAGGCGTGGACGACCCGCCAGTGCTGGTCGTAGGCCACGCAGTCGCGCGGTGGAAGGTCGTCGAACTCTGCTTCCTTGCCGCATACGTAGCAGTCAGGCGCCGTCATGGAGTGAGATCGTAGAACTGTCCTACTGAGAATCCACTGATCGGTTTCGGGCAGCATCCATCCGGAAGGCCGGCAGGGCGGGTCAATCGCCACTCACCATGATCAACGTGGACATATCGCGGGACCTGAGCCAGAAGTCGTTCCCATGAACAAAGCCAGGCAGCGGGGCATGAGGTCCAGCCCGCCGCCGACGGTCGTACGCGAAGCCGGCCGTCACCGCCCCATTCCACTGGCGCAGTTCTGACCCGAACCCGCCCACGGTGCCGCGCCCCGGACCGAGCAGCCGCGCCCGGCCCCCACCCCGGCCGCCCTCCGAGTGTCAAAGGGCGTGCGGAGGTGGGCGGTCAAGGGTGGGCGTAGCCCATCGCGTAGCGACGCGACGAAGGAGCGCCCTTGAGGGCCCGCCGGAGAACGCCACGCTCGGAGAGAGGGCGGCCGGTGCCAGAGGCTTACGTGGGACGCTCACGTCAAGTGCCCCAGCGTCGCGCGGATCGTGGCGACCACGGCGTCCGGGCGACGGAAGACGTCCTGAGCCGTGAAGCGCAGGACCCGGCGTACCTCCGGGCAGTCGGCGAGGTCGTTGTAGCGGCGGACGTCACGATCGTGGGCCTGGCGGGTGCCGTGGTAGGCGTACCCCTCGATCTCGACGGCCAGGCCAGCCCGCCGGAACAGGAAGTCCGGGCGCAGCCTTCGGCCGGAGCGTGACCCGAGCAGCGGCTGGGACTCGGGGCGCAGACCTGCGTCGCGCATGTGGAGGCGGGCGACCGTCTCCGCCGGAGAACCGCACGCCGGGTCCGCGAACTTCAGCCACCTCCGGGCCAGGGCGGCGCCGGGGCGGGGCGCCGACAGTTCGGCAACGAGCTGGGCGTGGTGGACGAGCGGTTCACGGCGGACGCCCCGGACCGTGCGCTGGGACAGCGCCGAGTCCGCAACCACGACCGCCGCCTCACGCGTCCCGCACCTCCGCATGAGATCGCCGACCGTGCGCGCCGGACCCGTCGTGCGGAGACCCGCGCGCATGACGCAGTCCGCATCTGCCAAGTACTCCGTGGAGTACACGCGCACGCCCTCGACGGACCGAGAGGAATGCGGGCGGCTCACGGTGAACTCGACGACATCCGCGCCGTCGGAACCACCAGAACCACCAGAACCACCAGAACCACCAGAACCACCAGAACCGCCAGAACCAGCGGATCTGCCAGAGCCGCCAGACCTTACAGAACTTCCAGAGCCGCCTGAACCGTGCGCGACGCCGGAACCGTTCGCGTCGCTCGGACCGCCCGTGCTGCGCGCACCGTCCATGCCGCCAGCCTTACCGACGCCGGTTCGGCCGCCGTTAACGCCGGGGCCGCCACGCCCACCCGGGCCACCCACCGGGCCCAGTCCACCCGGTCCGCCGAGTCCGCCTGAGCCACCCGGTCCACGCGGGCCACCCGCCCCACCCACGCCGCCCCTGCCGTTCGGCCGGTCCGGCGTGCCACCTGCTCCCGGGGGGTCCCCACCCCCCACCCCCACCCCCTCCCCCCAACCCCCGAGTACCTCGATCCGGTGCAGTGTCGCCGCCGTGCCGTGGCTGCACACCAGCTCCGGGCGGAGCAGCTGGTGGGCGCGGGCGCGGACGCGCCAGTCGACGTCCTTGCCGGGGGCCGCCCACGCGCCCCGGCAGATGCGCTGCCAGCCCTCCGCGCGCAGCTGTCTCCCGATCTGACCGCCGCCCGTCGGCCACCCCGCTTCGTAGGCCCACACCGTGAGGAGCACCCCGCCCCGGGCGACCCTCACCAACTCCTCCGTCTCTCCCGCCATGTCTCAACGATCCACGGACGGGGGATTATTCGCACCCCCTGTGGATAACTCCTGCCGTCATGCCGCATCCTGGTGCGAACGGGCGCAGGGCCCGCACCGAAGTGGACTGCCGATGACGACCACATCACCCAGCGTTCGGCTGGTCAGCGACCTCGTGACACATATCCCCGAGTTCCGGGGAGCGTACGAGTCCCATGTCTTCAGCCAGGGCGGTGTGCTGCCGCACGTCTTCTTCTGGGACGTCGTCCAGAACTGCGTGCGCTCCTTCCTCGGGGAGGATCCGGCCGCGGCGGACTGGCGGCGCACGCTCGACTTCCTGGAGGAGCAGAGTGCGCGCGGTGAGCTCGGTGTCGACGAGGTCATCGTGACCTCGTTCCTCAACGACCTGCCGTACCCGCACGAGCCCGGGTACGCCATCGTCCAGGAGCTCGGCCCGGTCATGGCGGCACGGTTCGTCCGCATCCGCCCCGGCGGCTGACAGCTCGCCCCGAAGGCCCGCGCCCCGAAGGCCCGCGCCGCGAACCCCGCCCCCGAACCCGGCCCCCGAACCCCGCCCCCCGAACCCCGCCCCCCGAACCCGGTCCCCTCGCCCCCGCCCCCCGGACCGCCCTCCCGGACCCCCTCCGCCCGCCGGACATAATCGAGCGCATGTCCCCAGACCGGCCCCGTCCACCCGTTGAGCCCGATGGAAGCGACGTGCCCGACGCGCGCCGATCCGTCGAAGCGCCCGCCCCCACCGCCACGCGCACCCCCACCGCCACGCGCACCCCCACCCCCACCCTCGCGCTCCTCGGCTACGCCGCCACTCGCGCCATCGGCCTCGCGATCCTCGCTCTCGCCGCCGTCGCGACCGGCAAGGACGGGCTGCACCGGTTGAGCGGCCGCTGGGACTCGGTCTGGTACGTCCGTATCGCGGAGAACGGCTATGGCCACCAGGTCACCCTCCCCAACGGCAGCGTCCACTCCGACCTCGCCTTCTTCCCCCTCCTCCCCGCGCTCGAACGAGGCCTGTCCGCCGTCCTTCCCGTCGACGCGGCGACCGCCGGGCTGCTTGTCTCCTGGACGGCCTCGCTGGCCGCCGCCTGGGGCATCTACGCCGTCGGCACGCATGTCGCGGGACAGCGGGCCGGGGTCGTGCTTGCCGTCCTCTGGGGCGTGTACCCGACGGCGTTCGTCCAGTCGATGGCGTACACAGAGACGCTCTTCACCGCTCTCGCCGCCTGGTCGATCCTGGCCGTGCTGCGCGGGCGCTGGATCCTCGCCGGTGCGCTGTGCGCGGTCGCCGGGCTCACCCGGCCGACGGCGGCCGCGCTCATCGCCGCGCTGGGCATCACGGCGGTCGTCACCGTCGTACGCGAACGGAAGCTGCCCGCCCGCATCGCGGCCGGTGTTCTCCTCGCGCCGCTGGGCTGGCTGGCGTACGTCGTCTACGTGGGCGTCCGCGAGGGCAGCGCCACCGCCTACTTCGACGTCCAGGCCGCCTGGGGCAACTCCATCGACGGCGGGGTCGCCCTCGCCCGGTTCATCTGGGGCCTGCCGCCGCTCGCCGCGCTCGGTCTGGTCGCCGCGCTCACCCTGCTCGGCTGGCTCATCGCCCTCTGCGTACGGCAGAAGCAGCCCTTGCCGCTCCTCGTGTACACGATCGCGGTCGTGGTGATCTCGCTCATCGGCGCCGCGTACTTCGGTTCCCGGCCGCGCCTGATGATGCCCGCGTTCGGGCTCCTCCTCCCTCCGGCCGTGGCGCTCGTACGGCTCCGGCCCCGCAACCAGGTCCTCGTACTCACCGGGCTCGCGCTCGCCTCCGGCGCCTACGGCGCCTTCACGCTGCTGGGTTCTGGACCTCCGTGATCTGCACGTAGGCGTACTCCTACACGCGTACTCCTACGCGTACACCCTTCCGCAGCCCCCAGCCCGCCATGGTCCCCGCCTCCGCCTCCAGCACGTGCCGGGCGCGCGGGCGCACCATGCCGAGCCGTCCGGGCTTCATGGTCACCACGTCGAGGACGGTGAAGTCCCGGTCCAGGTAGGCCACGTCCAGGCCGAAGCGCATGCCGAAGGTGTGGATGCTGTTGGTCGGGGTGATGAGCATCGCCCCGTCGATGCCGTCCCGGCCGAGCAGGCCGCGCCGCCGGGCCCGGTAGGAGGCCGCGATCTCCAACGGGATGGATGGGAGCGGTGGGATCGGTGGGATCGGTGGGGTCGGGCAGGCCGGCTTGGTCCCTGAACTGTGATCGTCCCCGACGAGCAAGCTCCCCGTACCGTCACGCCACTTCCCCGGTCTCCCCATGGGGGAGACGGTAGCGGTGCGGCTGGGTAGGGTCGGCGGGTGTTCGCCACGCTGATCGCCGTCGCCGCGCTCTGGGGTGCCGCGACCGGGCTGCTGGTGCCGCGCGCCGCGTACCGGCTGTCGGTCGAGCCGGAGGAGCCGTGGCGCGACACCTGCGAGGCCGGTCACGTCCTGGCCGGCCCGGCGCGCGGCTGGCTCGGCGCCCCAGGCTGCCCGGCCTGCCCCCGCCGGCCACGTCCCCTCCCCACCTCAGCCCCCACCTCAGCCCCTACCTCTGGCCTCACCCCCGCCCCCTCCCTAGCCCCCTCCCTCACCTCCTCCCTCACCCCCGTCCTCCTCACCGCCCTTTCCTGCGCCCTGCTCGCCGCCGCGGCCGGGCCCCGGCCCGAGCTTGTCGTGTGGCTGCTCTGCGCGCCGTTCGCCGTTCTGCTCGCGACCGTCGACGTGCGGGTGCGCCGGTTGCCCGACCTGCTCACGCTCCCGCTCGCCGCCGCCGTCCCGCTCCTCCTCCTGGGCGCCGAACTCCTCCCGTACGACGCCGGTTCCTGGGTTCAAGCGCTGCTGGGCGGACTCGCCCTGGGGGGCGGCTACTTCGTGCTGCACCTGATCCGGCCGAGCGGGATGGGCTTCGGGGACGTCAAGCTGGCGCTCTCCCTCGGCGCGGCCCTCGGCTGGTACGGCTGGGGTGTTCTCTTCGCCGGGACGTTCGCGGGCTTCCTCTTCGGCTCGCTGTACGGGTTCGGTCTCGTCCTCGTCCGGCGCGGGAGCCGGAAGTCGGCGATTCCGTTCGGGCCGTTCATGATCGGTGGGGCGCTGCTGGGGCTGCTCCTCGGCGCGCTCTCCGCCTCCCCTTGAGGTTCGCGACCTAGCATTCCGGCACATGCGGACAATCAGTGACAATATGCCCGTTGAACTCGCCGCGTCGGACACGTCCAGGGAGGAGCGGGCCCCCGCCCCCTGGTACCGGCGTCGTCCCGCCGTCCTCCCCTGGGCGTGGGCCGCGGGCCTGTGCCTGCTCTACGCGACCGTCGCCGTCCGCCGCCACCAGCTCCTCCGGACCACCGGCTACGACCTGGGCATCTTCGAGCAGGCCGTACGCGCCTACGCGGAACTCCGCGCCCCCGTCGTCCCGTTGCGCGGCCCCGGCTTCAACCTCCTCGGCGATCACTTCCACCCCCTTCTCGCCGCCCTCGCGCCCCTCTACCGCCTCTGGCCCTCGCCCCTCTGCCTGCTCGTCGCCCAGTCCGCCCTCCTCGCCCTCGCCGTCGTCCCCCTGGCGCGCTGGGCCCGGCGGGCGCTCGGTGTGCGCGCCGCGCACGCCGTCGCCGCCGGGTACGGGCTCAGCTGGGGCATCGCCTCGGCCGCCGCCTTCGACTTCCACGAGGTCGCCCTCGCCGTACCGCTCCTCGCCTTCTCCCTCGAAGCGCTGGCCCACCGCCGCTGGCGCGCCGCCGTCGTCTGGGCCGCGCCGCTCCTGCTCGTGAAGGAGGACCTCGGGCTCACGGTCGCCGCCGTCGGTGTCTACGTCGCGCTCAAGGGGCCCCGGCGGCTCGGGATCACGACCGCCGCCGTCGGGCTGCTCGGGGCGCTCGTCGAGATCAAGTTCTTGCTGCCCGCCTTCAACCCCGGCGGCGACTACGCCCACGGCGGCAACCTCGCCGACGGCCACGGCTCGCTGCTCTCCACCCTGGCCCACGTGCCGCTCGACGTCCTGCGCCCCGACGTGAAGGCGCTGACCCTGATCCTGGTCTTCGCCCCGTCCGCGCTGCTCGCGCTGCGCTCGCCGCTCGCGATGATCGCCGTCCCCACGCTCGCGTGGCGGATGGTCTCCGAGAACCCCTTCCACTGGGGCACGGCGTACCACTACAGCGCGATCCTCATGCCCGTCGTCCTCGCCGGCCTGATCGACGTCCTCGCGCGGGAGAGGTCCGCGCGGAACGTGCGCGCCTCGCTGGCCACGGTTCTCGTCGTGACGGTCGTGCTGCTTCCGTCGTTCCCGCTGGCCCAGCTCGTCCAGCGCACCACCTGGCGGACCACGCCCCATATCGAGGCCGCCCGTGCGCTGCTCGCGCGCGTCCCGGACGGCGCGACCGTCGCCGCCTCCAACCGGCTGGCCCCTCAGCTCACCTCGCGCTGCGAGGTCGTCGTCTTTCCCACGTTCCCTGTGGACGCCCGCCTCGACCGTCGGGAGACCGGCCCGCTGCCCGCGCCGACGGCCGAGTGGATCGTCTACGACTCCGTACCTCCGGAGGCCTGGCCGCAGAAGAGCGGACCCTGGCCCTACCCCGCCGAGCAGCAGGAGGCCGAGCTGCGGGCGGCCCGGGAGAGGCACGGGTACGAAGTGGTGGCCGCCCGGGACGGCGTGACGCTCCTGCGCCGCACCGCCTCCTAGCCGCACCCCGCCCCGCCCCTCCCCACCCACGCACCCGCCCACCCACGCAACCCCCACCCACCCAAGCACCCGCCCACCCACGCACCCCCACGCACCCACCCACCCGTCAAGCGTGCGGGCCCACCGTCACCGGGCCCACCACCAGCTCCGCCCGGCCCTCGAGGACCGCGGCGACGCGGGCGGCCTGGGCCTCCAGGGCCCGTAGACGGGTCGCGCTCGGCGGGTTCAGGTTCTTCAGAGTCTTCAGGGGCTCGACGGTCACCGTGATCCGCTTGCCCGAGCGGCGCTGGTGCCAGACGCCCGCCACCGTGCCGTCGATCAGGAGCACCGGATAGTTGCCGGCCTGGCCGCCGGCCAGCGCCCGGCCGTACGCCTCCCCGGGGAAGAGCGCCTCGCGCGGCTGGGAGGCGATCGTGAAGGCGTCGAAGTAGGGCAGCAGCCGCACCCCGCGCGCCGGCCGCTCGTCCGGGAACTCGGTGTCCCCGGCGACGACCCACCCCGGCGCCCCCTCGAACTCCACTTCCTCGATCCGCCCGGCCCCGGCCAGCGAGGCGAACAGCTCGGTGGCCCAGCCGACCGGCGCCGCGAGCCACTTGGCGAAGTGCCGGGGGACCGCAGGGCCGTACGCGTACAGATACCGCTCCACGAGGTCGCCGAGCGCCGCCGTCCCCTCCGCCCGGCGCACCCCCGGGTTGGTGTACGTGACCTTCCGGCCGCGGTCCCGGCCGAAGCACAGCACTCCGCGGTGGGCCGCCAGGTGGGTGATCTGCCGCCAGCGCGGCCACTTGTCCTGGAAGGCTTCCATGACCCGGTCGCCCGCCCAGGGGCCGGTGCGGGCCACGATCGCGTCGGTCAGCTCGTCCACGGTGAGTTCGGTGTCCATGAGCGCGTCGGCGATGGCCGCCAGGACCTGTTCGGTCTGTTCCTCCGACATCCGTACGTCCGGCGGCATCGGGTTCGCCCCGGTGGGGACGGCGGACAGGGCGCCGGTCCACATCGGCAGGTCGGCGGCGGGCAGCAGGTGGACCGTGCCGCGCGGGCCGTGCGTCTTGACCAGCGTGCCGTCCTCCCAGAGCGCCGCCCGTACGTCCGCCCGGGTGCCCTCCCTCATCCGCAGCGCGAGGGACAGCTCGGCGGCGGAGAGGACCTGGGCGTGGGCGCCGAGCATCGCGGCGGCGACCGTCGCGGGCGGGGCGTCCGTGGGTTCGGCCAGGAACTGACGGTGGATCCTGCGGGCGTCGGCGCGTGCCCAGGTGACCTGTGGTGGGGTGGACGTCGTCATGCCCCGACCGTAGAGGCGGAATAGGTCAGGGCCTGTCCGCCTTGCCCTACAGGGCGGCGGCCGAGGCCGAGGAGCGGGGACGGAAGAGGAGTTGGCTTTGGTGAGAGGGAAGATCGTGTACGGCTGCGGACTCGACGCGGCGGTCGATGTCGTCGGCGGCAAGTGGAAGCCGCTCATCCTGTGGGCGCTGCACGCGCACGGCGCGACCCGCTTCGGAGAGCTCAGGCGGCGGATCGTCAAGGTCAGCGAGAAGGTGCTGATCCAGCAGCTGCGCGAGCTGGAGGCGGACGGCATCGTCCACCGCGAGGTCTACCCGGAGGTGCCGCCACGGGTGGAGTACTCCCTCACCGAACTCGGTCAGGCTCTGAACACGGCGCTGCTGCCACTGGGTGAGTGGGGCGAGACCTTCATGGCGGAGATCCTCGCCATCAAGGAGGCCCAGCGCGCGGACGCGGATTCGGATGGTGACGAGCATTCGGAAGCGGTCGCGCGTGCGGCCGGGGAGGCCGCCTGACCTGCGTCGGGCGGGGGCCGTCCGTCAACCGGAGGGCCATCCGGGAGGGTCCCTCTTGGGAGGTACGGAACGCGCCGCCACGCCGGGGCGCAAAACCGCCACGGGGCCGCAGGACCCTTGTCCCGACTGGCCTCCGAGGAAACCGGAAGGGACCGGCCGTGCCGGGTGGCACGCAGCACCGCTTATGAAGGGTTATGGTGGAAACCCCCCCTCGGGCCGGTCCGTATCCCCCCCACGGACCGGCCCGTTTTCCTTGCCCAGGCCAAGCCAGGGCTACCTGGTTCGCTACGGCTCCCCCAGCCCCTCCGGCCCGCCCCGGCCCCCAGCCCCTCCGGCTCGCCCGGCCCCCGGCCCTCCGGCTCGCCCGGCCCCCGGCCCACCGGCTCGCCCGGCCCCCGGCCCACCGGCTCGCCCGGCCCCCGGCCC
>NZ_JBEZNQ010000055.1:0-55382 GCF_040653315.1 Streptomyces sp. NPDC047981
GCCTCGCGGTCGCCGCCGATGTCGTCGCCCGCGCGCTCCCGCTGCCCGGCGCGGTCTCCGTGGTCGTGGCGCTGCTGGCTGCCGCGGGCGCCGGGATCGCCGCCGGCGCCCTCACGGACCTGGGCGCCTCCGGGGCCCTGCTCGGCCTCGGGGCCGGGGTGTGCGCGCTGGTCGGCCTGCGGGCCGCGAGCTACGACTACCCGTCGCGGTTCGTCCACATGACCGCGGGCGTCGCCCTCCCGTTGACGCTGGCGGCCCCGGCCGTCTACCTGCTCGGCCGCGCGCTCGCCTGACCCGCTCAGCCACTTGTTCGGGAACCAACCGGCCCCACGACACGTCGATCTTCGTGTCGGGGGCCGGAGTCGTTTTTCAAGGGGGGCGAGCAGACCGTGCGAGCACTGCGCGTATTGCTGATCGTGGCCGTTGTCCTCGGCGGGATCTTCGTGGGCGTCGACCGCCTCGCGGTCTCGTACGCCGAGTCGGAGGCCGCCGGCAAGGTGCGCCTCGGGCCCGCGCGCGCCGCCTCGACCGAGGTCGACATCAAGGGCTTTCCCTTCCTGACCCAGGTCATGGACAAGCGGCTCGACGAGGTCGACGTGGTGGTGACCGGCGTCGAGGCCACGGCCGGCGACAAGAAGATCCGGATCACCGAGATGAAGGCCGACCTGCGCGACGTGATGGTGAACGACGCCTTCACGAGCGCCCGCGCGCGCAGCGCGACCGGCACGGCCCTGATCTCGTACGCGGACCTGACGGCCGCCGCCGACCGCGACGTGAAGATCGCCTACGGGGGCAACGGCAAGCTGAAGGTCACCGGCGGTGTCCAGGTACTGGGCCGCACCCTCACCCGGAGCGTCGTCTCCTCGGTGACGCTGGTGGACGGCGACACGATCCGCGTCCGCGCGGACGCGGTACCGGGCGAGGGCATCCCGGGCCTGGAGTCCCTGATCCGCAAGCGGACCGACTTCGACCGCGAGATCGGCGGCCTCCCGGCGGGCATGAAGCTGGACCGCATCGAGGCCCGCGAGGACGGCGTGGTGATCGGCGTGACGGGCACGGACGTGACCCTGGCGGGCTGAGCCTCGCCCCTGGCGGGCCGACGCGGCTCGGCCCCTGGCGGGCGAGCCTCGCCCCCGGCGGTCTGACGCAGCTCGGCCCTGGCGGGCCGACGCCCGGCCGGCCTCTCCAGGGATCGCCTTTCAGGCCTTCGGCCACATATTGAGACGCCCTGGTCCGCCCCGCAGAAACATCGCCCTGCCGACCCCTTCGAAAGCGGGTCCCGGACCCCGTCCCCTGCGATCACGTCTCGCATCTCGGACGATCGCGTCTCAAAATACGACACACCGGTGACACGGCGGCCTGTCCGTCCCTACGATCGTGGGCATGAAGCGACAGGCGGATCTCACGAAGCGGCGGGCAGTAGACCTGTGCCGCATCGCCGCCATGCTCTGTCGCTCTGTCTGAGCGGGACCCCGAGTCCCGTATTCCTCAGGCCCTTCGACCTCCGGTCGGGGCCGCACCTCGCGAAGCCGTACGCCCGCAATGCCGCGTACCCGCAACCGCACCCGCATGAACACCGCCGAACACTGCCCCGGAGGAGAAACAGCATGAGCCGCAGCGACGTCCTGGTAGACGCCGACTGGGTCGAGGCGAACCTCGACAACCCGCAGGTTGCCGTCGTCGAGGTCGACGAGGACACCTCGGCGTACGAGAAGAACCACATCCGCAACGCGATCCGGATCGACTGGACCCAGGACCTGCAGGACCCGGTCCGCCGTGACTTCATCGACCAGGAGGGCTTCGAGAAGCTCCTCTCGGCCAAGGGCATCGCGAACGACACCACGGTCGTCCTCTACGGCGGCAACAACAACTGGTTCGCCTCCTACGCCTACTGGTACTTCAAGCTCTACGGCCACCAGGACGTGAAGCTCCTCGACGGCGGTCGCAAGAAGTGGGAGCTCGACTCCCGCGACCTGGTCGCCGAGGTCCCGTCCCGTCCGGCCACCGAGTACAAGGCCAAGGCGCAGGACACCTCCATCCGTGCCTTCCGCGACGACGTCGTCGCCGCGATCGGTGCGCAGAACCTGGTCGACGTCCGGTCCCCCGACGAGTTCTCCGGCAAGCTGCTGGCGCCGGCGCACCTCCCGCAGGAGCAGTCGCAGCGCCCCGGCCACGTGCCGAGCGCCCGCAACATCCCGTGGTCGAAGAACGCCAACGACGACGGCACCTTCAAGTCGGACGACGAGCTCAAGGCCCTCTACGAGGACGAGCAGGTCGATCTGGCGAAGGACACCATCGCCTACTGCCGCATCGGTGAGCGCTCCGCGCTGACCTGGTTCGTGCTGCACGAGCTGCTCGGTGTCGAGAACGTCAAGAACTACGACGGCTCGTGGACCGAGTACGGCTCCCTCGTGGGCGTGCCGATCGAGCTCGGCGCCAACAAGTAAGACCTTCCGGACCCCTCCCCGGACCTCCCGACCGTAAGGACAGAAACATGTGTGGAGCGCAGCCCGGCGGCCCCGACGCCTCGACGATCAAGCCCGGTGAGACCACCATCCAGGGCTTCGTGACCAAGGACGGCGAGCCCGTCACCGGTTACGTCCGCCTCCTGGACTCGACCGGCGAGTTCACCGCCGAGGTCCCCACCTCCGCGACCGGCCAGTTCCGCTTCTACGCGGCCGAGGGCACCTGGACCGTCCGTGCCCTGGTCCCCGGCGGCACCGCCGACCGCAAGGTCGTGGCCCAGAAGGGTGGCCTCGCGGAGGTCGCCATCGCGGTCTGACGCCGCACCGCGGCCTGACGCCGCACCGCTGAACCGGCCGAAGGGCCGTGCCTCCTGGGGGGTTGGACGCTTTCCCGGACTTGAGGCACGGCCCTTCGGTCTTACGCTGGAGGTATGTACGCGCGACGGCGGCATGTCTACTTCTGGATGATGGGCATCTGCCTGGTGCTCTTCGTCGGGGCGTGGGGCGTCGTGCGGCTTTTCTCGATGCCCGTGGCGATCGGGATGTGCGTCGTCGCCATGGTCATCCCGCCGGTCGCCGCGATGATGGCGAACCGGCGGGGGCCGGAGGACCGCTGGTGGGACGACCCGTCCGGGGATCCTCAGTCGGACGAGTGGTGGGACGAACTCGACGGGAAGAAGCGCCGGGAGCGCTGACCGGCGGCGTTTGGGCGACGACTCGGCGGACGGAGTCCGGCGCAGCGGCGCGAAGCCTGAGAGGCCCCCCGGGGCCGAACAGTGCGAGGGGCGCGTCGAGAGTGGGGCCGCTGGTGGGACGACCCGTCCGGGGATCCTCAGTCGGACGAGTGGTGGGACGAACTCGACGGGAAGAAGCGCCGGGAGCGCTGACCGGGCGGTGGCCCCTTCGTCGGATCAGTAGACGAGTGCCTGGGTCTCGTCGGCCATGGCCTCCTGGACGAACACCTGGGCGCCCGCGATGCGGACGCCGTCCAGGACGTCCTTCTCCGTGATCTCGCGGCGGGCCGCGCACTGGGTGCAGAGCGTGATGCGGCCGGCCGCCAGGATCGAGTCGATGAGGTCCGGAAGCGGCGCCGCGTGCGGGAGTTCGAACTCGGCCGCGCGGCCCGGGAG
Source organism: Streptomyces sp. NPDC047981 (assembly GCF_040653315.1). NCBI lineage: Bacteria > Bacillati > Actinomycetota > Actinomycetes > Kitasatosporales > Streptomycetaceae > Streptomyces > Streptomyces sp. NPDC047981. Next base: position 3,596 of record NZ_JBEZNQ010000055.1, read on the forward strand.
CGCGAACCACGACGACTCGCCGGTCAGCCAGAGCGAGACCTCGACCCCGCTGGCGACGGCGACGGCCGCCACCGTGAAGGCCTGGGAGCAGCGTTCGGGGGCGTCGGCCCCGGCGGTCACCTTGATCACGAGCTTCTTCGCCATATACCGAACTGTAATGCGGACCTCTGCAACCTCATGCATCACTCACGTGTCTGCTGTGTGCACGGATATCGGAATCCGTCATTCAGGTCTCGTGGGGGGACCCTTTGGAAGCCATCGAAGTACAGGCCGACGCGACGCCGCCGCGTCGGCGTCGCACCGGGCGGACGGTCGGGCTGATCGCCGTCGCCGCCGTCCTCGGCCTGGTCGGCGGCACCGCCGTCGGCTACGGCATTCAGGCGGATCGTGAACCGACACCGCTGCCCGCCCTGAACCAGCCCGGCCTCGCCTACCCGAAGCCGCTGCCCGCGGGGCAGAAGCCAGCGGCCCTGCCCGCCTCCGAGGACCGCAAGGTCAAGACGGACGGCGACCTGCGCAAGCTGCTGGTGCCGAAGCCGGCGGGGTCGAAGAAGACGGAGTTCGCGGACGACGACGGCTGGGTCACCGTTCCCCAGTACGCCGACGAATTCACCGGCCCCGGTAGCGCGCTGGGCAGCGAGCTGGAACGGGGCATCCGGCGCATCGCCTCGACGTCGTGGCAGACGGGCAAGTACCGCGTCACCTTGATCCGACTCGTGCAGTACCGCTCCAACGACGAGCTCGGCGCCCAGGAACACGCCGAGGGGCAGATGGACTACATGCCCGACGAGGACTACGCCCGCTCCGACGGCGAGGCGATCAAGGGCTCCGCCAACGGCCGGTACTACGTCTTCCCGGTGGACCGGGAGGCGGGATACCTGGACATGTACGAGGCCAGGGCCTACTTCTACCGCGGTGACGTCGTGGCCGAGATCTTCATCCACGACACCAAGAAGATCTCGGCGGCCGACATCCGGTCGCTGGCCGAGAAGCAGCTGGGGCGCCTGTGAGCGAGGACCTGAACACCGTGACCGAGCCCGTGGCCGCCGAGAGCGTGGCCGAGCCCGCGCCCGAGAACGTGGCCGAGAACGTGGTCACTGAGAGCCTTGCCGAGCCCGCGGCCGAGAACGCTGCGCCTCGCCGCAGGAGCAAGGTGCTGACCTTCGTCCTGCCGGCCGTCCTCGTCCTCGGGGCGATCGGCGGCTGCCTCACCTACACGGGTCTCACCGTCAGCTCCGCCGACCGCAGCGCGGAGACCGTCGTCTGGGAGGACGAGGACTCGCCCAAGAAGGCGGAGGACCCCGCCTCCCGCGAGGTGGGGTACGGCAAGGCGTCGACCCCGCTGAGCAAGCTGCTCCTGCCCGTACCCCAGGGGTACGAACTCGGCCCCGACACCGATTCGTACGGCAACGACGACGAGGTGGGCGCGGAGGAGGCCACCGCCCTCATGAAGGAGGAGGGCAAGGGGCTCTCCGGCAAGAAGCGCCGCGAGTACGAGAAGCGCGTCGACAAGCTCGGGATCAAGGGCATCGCGGTCCGCACGTTCGTCTCGGAGGACGCCGAGACGGTCGTGTACGTCCGGGTCATGCAGATGAAGGACAAGAAGCAGATCCGCGCGGCGTTCGAGCTCAAGAAGGACTTCTTCGAGTTCCTCGAACTCCCCAAGGGGCCGAAGATCAGCGGCCACAAGAACTCCGCCTGCTTCAAGTACCCCGAGGACAAGGACCTGGACAAGGAGGAGAAGGCCGAGCAGCTGAACCAGCTGGTCTGCTCGGCCTACGACGCCGAGGTCGAGGTCACGGTCATGGTCGCGGGCAGCAAGGGGTACCTCGACGAGGAGTCCGAGGTCTCCCAGCTGGTGAAGAAGCAGCTCGATCACATCAAGTCCCCGGGGGAGTACGTATGACGACCGAGCAGCAGACGGAGACGGAGGCGGAGAAGGAGAAGGAGTCGGATACGGGCGTGATGCCCGGACAGGCTCCCGCCCCCGTCGCCGAGGACCTGCCCGAGCAGCCCGAGCCCGCGCCTGCCGCCGTCCCCGCGCCCGCTCCCGCGCCGAAGCGGTCCCGTAAGCCGGTGCTCTGGGCCGTCGCCCCGTGGACCGCCGCCGTGCTCGTGTGCGGGGGTGTCGGAGCCGGGGCCACGGCCGGGATCACCGCCCTGGACCGTACCGACGTGCCCGGTCTCGCGACCGAGAGCGACGGGCGCTGGGCGTACCCGAAGCTCAGCCTGCCCGCCCTCCCCGCGGGCGCGCCGCAGCCCTTCACGCACGGGAACACCGGCGAGATCCACCACGCCGACCTGCGGAAACTCCTGCTGCCCGCGCCGGAAGGCGCCACCGTCGACCCGAAGCTGAACGGCGGCTGGGTCACCGTGGACGCGTTCGCGTCCCAGTACCGCGAGGACGACCGGACCGATGTGACCGAGCCGCTCGCCGAGTCCGCGCTGCGCCACATCGCCGCCCGGGGCTGGACGATGCCGGACGGTACGACGGCCCGGATCTACCTGCTCCGGTTCAACTCGGTGGCCTTCGCGCAGGCGTTCAAGGACGACGGCCTGGAGGGCAGCGCGTCCGGCGGCGCGCTCCTCGACGGGGTCGAGGGAGTGGAGATCGACAAGGATCTCCGCAACGAGGTGCAGGTGCCCGACACCGACCTGTACACCTACGTGGAGCTGCCGCAGAACGCCGATCAGACCCGCTGGGCCTACATCCTGGCCGGTGACACGGTCGCCGTGATCACCCAGACCCGCAAGGGCGGGGCGCCGGCGGTCCCGTTCCAGCAGACCGTCGCCCTGCAGAACCAGCTCCTGGGCTGACCGCACGGCACCCGGCGCACCTCACAGAGAGGGCCGGGCCCCCGCAGACTAAGCTGGGGTCCGGCCCGTTCTGCCTTCACGCTCATCCGAGGAGCACCCGTGATCATCTTCTTCGAAGTTCTCCTGGCCCTGGTCTGTGTCGCCGTGCTCGCGTTCACCGGTCTGGCCGTGAAGAAGCTGTACCAGGGCCAGCGCTGACCACCTCGAATACCGACGCTACGGAACGACAGAGCTACTCATGATCGAGATCCCGTCCGACCTCAACCCGGACCTCGTCCCCCTCGCGTTCCTGCTCGGAACGTGGGAAGGCGCGGGCGTGGCCGACTTCCCCGGTGCCGAGAAGTGCAACTTCGGGCAGTCCGTGACCTTCAGCCACGACGGCCGGGACTTCATCGAGTACCACTCGCACTCCTGGGTGCTCGACAGCGAGGGCAAGCAGGTCCGTCCGCTGGAGAGCGAGAGCGGCTTCTGGCGGATCGACAAGGACCGCAAGGTCGAGACCGTCATGGTCCGCGACCAGGGCATCGTCGAGATCTGGTACGGCGAGCTGGCCGACAAGAAGCCGCAGATCGACCTGGTCACGGACGCCGTGGCCCGCACCGCGGCCTCCGGCCCGTACAGCGGTGGCAAGCGGCTCTACGGCTACGTCAAGGGCGACCTGATGTGGGTCGGCGAGAAGGCCACCCCCGAGGTCCCGCTCCGCCCGTACATGTCGGCGCACCTGAAGAAGGTCGTCACGCCCGAGGAGGTCGCCGAGATGGCGCGCAACCTCGGTGACCTGCCGGACGACGGCATCGCCTTCTTCAAGTAGGCCGACGGGACAAGAGGGTCCACGAGACCCGTCCTGATTCCGCCACGCCCTCCTACACTGGGGGGCGTGGTGAGCACCGACTGGAAGAGCGACCTGCGGCAGCGCGGCTACCGGCTGACGCCTCAGCGCCAGCTTGTCCTGGAGGCCGTGGACACGCTGGAGCACGCGACGCCCGACGACATCCTGGGGGAGGTCCGCAAGACGGCCTCCGGGGTGAACATCTCCACCGTGTACCGGACCCTCGAGCTCCTGGAGGAGCTCGGTCTCGTCTCGCACGCCCACCTCGGGCACGGGGCGCCGACGTACCACCTCGCCGACCGGCACCACCACCTCCACCTGGTCTGCCGGGACTGTACGAACGTCATCGAGGCGGACGTCGAGATCGCCGCCGGCTTCACGTCGAAGCTGAAGGAGGCCTTCGGCTTCGAGACGGACATGAAGCACTTCGCGATCTTCGGCCGCTGTCAGGACTGCTCGAAGAAGGACAGCGGTACGCAGTCGTAGGCTTGCCCCTATGAAGAGCCCTGTGGTGAAGAGCCCGCTGCTGTCCCTGCCCGGCGCCGTTCCCGCCGAAGGCCGTGACGAAGGCATCGCCGCGCACTACGGCGATCTGTTCCGCGAGCAGCGCGCCCTCGCCGCCGGTGACGGTTTCGTCGACCTCTCGCACCGCGGTGTCGTCACCGTCTCCGGCGACGACCGGCTGAGCTGGCTGCACCTGCTGCTCACCCAGCACGTCAGCGAGCTGCCGGTGGGCCGGGCCACCGAGGCGCTGATCCTCTCCGCGAACGGACACATCGAGCACGCGCTCTACCTCGTCGACGACGGCGAGACGGTCTGGGCGCACGTCGAGCCCGGTACGCAGGACGAGCTCATCGGCTATCTGGAGTCGATGAAGTTCTTCTACCGGGTCGAGGTCGCCGACCGTACGGACGACTTCGCCGTCGTCCACCTCCCGGCCGGCTCCATCGCCGAGGTCCCGGCGGGTGTGGTCGTACGGGAGACCCCGCACGGCCGTGACCTGTTCCTGCCCCGCGAGGGTCTGGAGGGCTTTGCCGGTACGCACGGGCCCGCCGCCGGGATCCTCGCGTACGAGGCGCTGCGGATCGAGGCGCACCGGCCCCGGCTCGGCTTCGAGACCGACCACCGCACCATCCCGCACGAGCTGGGCTGGATCGGCAGCGCGGTGCATCTGCAGAAGGGCTGCTACCGCGGCCAGGAGACCGTCGCCCGCGTCCACAACCTGGGGAAGCCGCCGCGCCGGCTCGTCTTCCTGCACCTGGACGGCAGCGAGGTGCACCTGCCCGGCCACGGCACCCCGATCCGGCTCGCGGCGGACGGCGCCGAGGGGCGCCAGCTCGGCTTCATCACCACCTCGGGCCGCCACCACGAGCTGGGGCCGATCGCCCTCGCGATGGTGAAGCGGAACGTGCCCGTCGACGCGGAGCTGATGGCCGGGGACACGGCCGCCGCGCAGGAGACCGTCGTCGAGCCGTAGGCCCCGCCGGGAGGCCGGTCAGACCTCCACGAGCACCGTGAACGGGCCGTGATTCGTGAGCGAGACGCGCATGTCCGCTCCGAACCGGCCCGTCTCCACGTGCGCGCCCAGCTCCCGCAGCCGGGCGACGACCTCGTCGACGAGCGGCTCGGCGACGGGTCCGGGCGCCGCCGCGTTCCAGGTGGGCCTGCGGCCCTTGCGGGCGTCCCCGTAGAGGGTGAACTGCGAAATCACCAGCAAGGGCGCATTGATGTCCGAACAGGATTTCTCTCCCTCCAGAATCCGGACGGACCAGAGCTTTCGGGCAAGCTGCGCCGCCTTCTCCGGTGTGTCCTCGTGGGTCACTCCCACCAGCACACACAGCCCCTCACCGACGATCTCGCCGACGGTCTCGCCTGCGACGACGACGCTCGCGCCGTCCACTCTCTGCACCACTGCACGCATACAGACCAACCTACAGACCGGCGCATAGGGGCTGAACGGGTGCAGAGCGCCTGCACGTGCACGTGCGGGAGTGGCACCATGCCTGTCAGGCGGTGCGGTTCCGCGCCGGTCGAGGGGACGATTCACATGAGTGCACCTGGCGCCGGGCAGACGCCGGCCCGATTCGGTTCCGGAGTGGGCGTGCGTCCGCCCGTGCAGCGGACGGCCGAGCCCGCGCTGCCGGCGCGGCCGCAGCCCGACCTGGCCGCGCTGCGGCTGCCGGAGCTGCGCGCGCTGCGCCGTGACGCGCAGGGCGAGGAGGCCGACCTCAGCTATGTACGGCGGATGCTGCAGGGCCGTATCGACATCCTGCGGGCCGAGCTGGCCCGGCGGACCGATCCGGAGTCGCCGGTCCTCGACCGGCTGTCGGAGATCCTGGCGGACGTGCCCTCGCGGCGGGCCGTCTCGGCGCGGCACGTGACGCTGTCGACGCCCCGCAGCGAGGAGTACCGCCAACTGGTGGCGGAGATGCTGTCGGAGGTCGAGCTGTCCGACCTGGGAGCGCGGACCGACGACGAGCTGCACGCGGCGATGGGCCGGCTCGCGGGGTACGAGCAGCAGATCTCGCGGCGGCGGCGCGAACTCCAGGGGACGGCGGACGACTGCAGTGCGGAGATCACCCGCCGCTATCGGGAGGGCGAGGCCCAGGTCGACGACCTGCTGGCCTGAGCCGCCGACGTGCCGACGTGTCGGCCCGAGCCGCCGACCGGCTTCCTGTGGTGGTGTCGACCGGTCCCGCCCACCCGCGCCCCGGTGAAAACTGGGGTGCGGGTGGCCGGGTGGGCGCCATAGCCTCGCCGGTATGACTCTTGAGGTGCGCCCCGTGGGCGAGTCCGAGCTGGGTGATTGGCTGCGTGCGCTCAAGACCGGGTTCATGCGGCCACCCCTCGTCACGGACGAGGAGGTCGAGCAGCGGCGCTCGCACTTCGACCTGTCCCGGACGCTCGGGGTCTTCGACCGCGGCCGGATCGTCGCCACCTACCGCACGTTCACGCAGGAGCTGTCCACGGTGGGCGGCGGCTCGCTCGTCGCCGACGCCGTCAGTCAGGTGACCGTCTCCCCGTCCCACCGCAGGCGCGGTGTGCTCAGCCAGGTGATGGCGGGGGACCTCGCCGCCGCGAAGGAGCGGGGTGACGCCGTCGCCTCGCTGATCGCCGCCGAGTACCCGATCTACGGGCGGTACGGCTTCGGCCCCGCGGCCTGGACCACCGAGTGGTCCGTCGACGTGACCCGCGCCGGCCTCGACCCGCGCCGCACGGGGCAGCCCGATGACGGCGGCACGATCGAGCTGGCCGACGGCGCCGAGATCCGCAAGATCGGCCCCGAGGTGCACCGCCGGCTCGCCCGCGTCCGGGCCGGCGTCCCGAACCGCGACACCCGGGGCTGGGAGCGGGGTACGGGCGTGGGCTTCCAGGCCGAGCCGTGGACGGAGCCCTTCTACGCCGTCCACCGCTCCGCGTCCGGCGAGGTCGAGGGCTTCGCCGCGTACCGCTCCGACGACAAGTGGGACGACGCCAAGCAGCCGGTCAACACCGCCTCCGTCCGGGACCTGATCGCCTGCACCCCGGCCGCCGAGCGGGCCCTCTGGCAGTACCTGTGCTCCCTCGACTGGGTGACCACCGTCCGCTCCGGCTACCGCGCCCCCGACGACGTCCTTCCGCTGCTCCTGCCGGACCCGCGTGCCGCCCGGGTGGTCAGCCACGCCGACATGCTGTGGCTGAGGGTCCTGGACGTCGCCAAGGTCCTGGAGGCGCGTACGTACGCGAGCTCCGGCAGCCTCGTCCTGGACGTGCGGGACGAGGCCGGGCTCGCCGGCGGGCGCTACCGGCTCGACGCCTCCCCGGCGGGCTCGGAGGTCTCCCGTACCACCGAGTCCGCCGATCTCACCCTGGACGTCGCCGAGTTGGGCCGGCTCTCGCTCGGTGACGAGTCGGTCGTACGCCTTGCGGAGCTGGGCCGGGTCGAGGAGCTCACGGCGGGCGCGGCCGTCCGGGCGGACGTGCTGCTGCGGGCCGCGCGCCGGCCGTGGTGCCCCGATATCTTCTGACCGCCGCCGGTTCACCGCGTACGGCGTCGGCGACGGGCGCCCGGTTCACCGCGTACGGCGTCGGAAGAGCGCTCCGGACGCGGCGACCGCCACGAGCAGGATCCCGGCGCACCACGCGAGCGCGATCCAGGGGGTGTTGCCCACCGGCTGGTCGAGCAGCAGTCCGCGCATCGACTCGATGAGCGGTGTGACGGGCTGGTGCTCGGCGAAGCCGTGGAGCCAGCTCGGCATGGTCTCGATGGGGACGAACGCGCTGCTCGGGTAGGGCAGGAACATCATGAAGAAGGTGATCGCGCCCGCCGCCTCCGGGGTGCGGGCGAGCAGCCCGGCCGCCGCCGCGAACCAGGAGATCGCGGTGATGAAGGCGATGAGCAGCCCGAGCGCGGCGAGCCAGCCGAGCGGGGTCGCGGTGGGCCGGAAGCCGATCGCGAAGGCCACGCCGAGGACGAGCGCGGTGGCCACGAGGTTGCGGGCGACGCTGGCGCCGACATGACCGGCGAGGATCGGCGTGCCGCCGATGTCGAGCGAGCGGAACCGGTCGATGATCCCGCCCTTCATGTCCTCGCTGACGGCGACGCCGGTGCCGGCGGAGCCGAAGCCGGAGCAGAGGATGAGGACGCCGGGGACGACGTAGGTCACGTAGCGGGTGCCGGTGTCGATGGCTCCGCCGAAGAAGTAGACGAAGACCAGCATCAGGATGATCGGCAGCATCATCGAGGTGATGACGGCGTCGATGTTCCGGCGGCCGAGGCGGAGCCCGCGGCCGGTCATCGTCAGGGCGTCAGACACGGGCGTCGACATGGGTGGGCTCCTCCTTGGGGCCGGACGGGGCGGTGGGCTGGGCGGCGGTCTTTTCCGTGAGGGCGAGGAAGACGTCGTCGAGGGTCGCGCCGCGCACCGTGAAGCGGACGACGTCGGCGCGGTCGGGGTCGAGGCCGTCGAGGAGTGCGCGGACGTGCGCGGCGCTGCCGTCGGTGGCGAGGCCGAGGGTGAGGGCCTCGGGCTCGTGGTGGACGGCCCGCGCGGCGAGTCGGAGGTAGGCGTCCCGGTCGCGCAGGACGAGGTCGAGGCGGTGGTCTGCGAAGCGGGCCTTCAGGGCCTGCGCGGTGCCCTCGGCGACGACGCGCCCGGAGTCCATGACGGCGATGCGGTCGGCGAGCCGGTCGGCCTCCTCCAGGTACTGGGTGGTGAGGAAGACGGTCGTACCGCTGTCGGAGAGGGCGCGGACGATCTCCCAGAGTTCCTTGCGGCTGCGCGGGTCGAGGCCGGTGGTCGGCTCGTCGAGGAAGATCACCGAGGTCTCGCCGGGGTCGCGGACGAGGCCCGCGGCGAGGTCGAGGCGGCGGCGCATGCCGCCGGAGTAGGTCTTGGCCAGGCGGCGGCCGGCGTCGGTGAGGCGGAAGCGCTCCAGGAGTTCGGTGGCGCGCCGCTCGGCGGCGCGGCGGGAGAGTCCGGAGAGCCGGGCCATCATGCGCAGGTTCTCGGCGCCGGTCTGCATCTCGTCGACGGCGGCGAACTGGCCGGTGAGGCTGATGGCGCGGCGCACCCGGGACCGCTCGGCGGCGATGTCGTACCCGGCCACGCGCGCGTGCCCGGCGTCCGGCTCGGTGAGGGTGGTGAGGATGCGGACGGTGGTGGTCTTGCCGGCTCCGTTGGGGCCGAGCAGGGCGAAGATCGTGCCCTCGTCGACCCGGAGGTCGAGGGATGCGAGGACGGGGACGGTGCCGTAGGCCTTGCGCAGGCCGGTGGCTTCGATGGCCGGAGACATGGCTGTGCTCCTCAGAGGGCTCGCACGGCGCGTACTGCGTATGCCATACGCGTTACTGTGTAAGGGTTACGCATTACTAGGATGGTCGTCAAGCGAGGAAGGGCGGACGGCTGTGGTGGCGGACGAGAAGAGCGAGGGCGGCGGCAGCTTCCTGCCCGCGAGCGTCGAGGCCGCCTGGGGGCTGCGGGAGCGCCCCTCCAAGGGCCCCAAGCCCGGCCTCACCCTCGACCGGATCGTGACGACGGCCGTGGCCGTCGCCTCGGCGGAGGGCCTCGACGCGCTCTCCATGGGGCGGATCGCCAAGGAACTCGGCGTCTCGACCATGTCCCTCTACCGCTACGTCGGCGCCAAGAGCGAGCTGTACGTCCTCATGCAGGACGCCGCCAGCGGCCCGCCGCCGGCCCCGCTGCCCGCGGGGACGGGCTGGCGCGAGGGGGTCGAGCACTGGGCCTGGGGGCTGCGTGAGGTCTACCGCGGCAATGTGTGGATGCTCCGCATGCCGCTCTCCGGGCCGCCCGCGACACCGAACACGGTGGCTTGGTGGGAGCAGGTCATGGTCGCCCTGGAGGGGACGGACCTCGACGAGGGGACCAAACTCTCCGTGGTCATGCTGGTCTCCGGCTTCGTCCGCAACGACGTGCTGATGATGGCCGACCTGGGGTCCATCGTCGGGGCGGACCCGGAGCGCACGGTGGAGGCCCTCACCCGGTACGGCCGCACCCTCCGGCGCCTCGCCGACCCCGAGCGCTTCCCGGCGGTCGCGCGGATGCTGGAATCCGGCGCGATCGAGAACGAGGACGACCCCGACGACATGTTCCGCTTCGGCCTCGCGCGGATCCTCGACGGGGTCGCGCTCCTCGTGGACGGGGCGGGCTCCCGGTGAGCGGGCTGCGCGAACGCAAGAAGGAGCGGACCCGGCAGGCGCTGTCGGACGCCGCCGTCGCCCTGTTCCTGGCGCGGGGCTTCGACGCCGTCTCGGTGGCGGAGATCGCGGAGGCGGCGGACGTCTCCAAGCCGACGCTCTTCCGGTACTTCCCCGCCAAGGAGGACCTGGCCCTCCATCGCTTCGCCGACCACGAGGACGAGGCCGCCCGGGTGGTGGCGGGCCGCCCCGCGGGCGACTCGCCGCTCGACGCGCTGCGGGCGCACGTCCTCGACGGCCTGGCGCGGCGCGACCCGGTCACCGGGCTCTGCGACCACCCGGCGGTCCTCGCCTACCAGCGGCTGCTGTACGGCACCCCCGCGCTGGTCGCCCGGATGTACGCGTACCAGGGGCGCTCGGAGGCGGCGCTGGCCAAGGCGCTCGGCGGCGACGCCGTGGACGCGCGGGTCGCGGCCGGTCAGATCGTCGCCGTGCTGCGGATCCTCGCCGAGGAGAACGTGCGCCGGATCGGCGCCGGGGAGAGCGCGGACGGCCTCTACGAGGAGGCGGTGGCGGCGGTGGAGCGGGCGTTCGCGGGGCTGCGGCGGGGGCTGCCGTACGCGTAGCCGGCGGCGCGTGGCCGGCCGCGGTTCTTCGGGGAGGGCGTCAGTCGAGGACGTGCCGGAGGTAGGACCGGGGGTCGGCGAGGTAGCGGCGCCAGTGGTCGACCAGCGCGAGTTCGCTCCAGGTGGTCCGGCGCAGCCCGTGCTCGCCGACCTCGATGATGTCCGCGCCGGGCAGTGCGGTCAGCAGCGGCGAGTGGGTGGCGCAGATGACCTGGCCGCCGTGCTTCACCAGCTGGTCGATGTGGCCGAGCAGCTCCAGGCAGGACGTGAACGACAGGGCGGCCTCCGGCTCGTCCATGACGTAGAGGCCCGCCTTGAGGAACTTGCCCCGGAACGCGGCGAGGAAGCCCTCGCCGTGGCTGACCGAGTCCGGCGCGAACCCTTCCCTGTCCAGCGCGTCCAGGGCGGTCTCCGCGCGCAGGAAGAACCCCTTCCGGGCGGCCCAGCTGCCCAGCATGGCCCGGCCGCGCGGCGCCGCGTCGAAGCGGATCCGCTCGCCCAGCAGCGACTTGGGGCGGTGGCTGGCGTACCGCCAGTCGTGCGAGCCGCCCCAGGAGTCCAGGCCGAAGCCCTCGGCGAGGGCCTCGACCAGGGTCGACTTGCCCGAGCCGTTCTCCCCGACGAGGAACGTCACCGGAGCGGTGAAGCGCACACCCTGGGCCATGAGATCGCGCACGCACGGGACGGACCACGGCCACTCGTCGTCGTTCCGCACGTCCACATGGGCGTATGCGCGTTCGATAATCATGTCGGGGAGTCTCTCACGGCCATCCTGGCCATATCCGGCCAATCCTGGCGCCGCTCGGCGTCGTGGGCGCGCCTCAGCCCGCCTGGCCGAGAGCGTCGCGGAGGGTGCTCTCGATGTCGTACTGGACGCGCTGGACGCCGCTCCCTCCGCCCTGGGAGTTGGCTTCGTACGCCTGGCCGGCCAGCCCGTGGGCCCGGTCGAGCAGGTGCTGGATGTGGCCGGGGCAGACGCCCGCCGCTCGCGTGATGTCGTGCATGGTCAGTTCGTTGGCCCGGGCGGCCCCGATGGGGTCCGACGCGTCGACCAGGGTGATGGCCTGGCGATTGCGGTCGATGGCCAGGTTGATCGCTGCCTGGCACTGCGGATCGGCCTGGACCGTCGCGGCTCCGGCGGCGACCGAGGGGGAGGGTGACGCGAGGGCCTGGGGCGCGGCGGCGAGGGCCGCCGTGGCGGCGAGTGCCGTGAGGAGCAGGGTGGCAGGGGTGCGGGAGTGGCGGGGTCGCATGAGGCTCCTTGGGGGGTGTCGGAAACGCCGGAACTGGTGTGAATCATCGGTCCGATCGGTGGGTGTGTGGGGTGATTGGGACCCATTTGGCGCCATGACGCCATGGCGCTACCCAGTAAAAAAAGTTACCAAGTAACGCCATTCGTCTACGCTGGACCCATGACGACGTCACTCGCCCCCGACCCCGCTCCCGATCCCGGCCTCGATCCCGCCCCCGATCCCGCCCTCGCCCGCGAGCTCCGCCGCGAGCGCGCCCACCACGACGCCTGCCGCGCCGCCCTCGCGCGGATGGCCGAGGACGTCGCCGAGCAGGTCGTCACCGGCGAGGACGTCGCCGCCTCCGGAGCCGACGCCGAAGTGCTCGGCCGTCACCTGCGCAGCCGGGCCAAGGAGTTCGGCGAGCAGCCGCCCGGGCCGCTGTTCTTCGGGCGCCTGGACCGTGAGGACGGCCAGAGCCACCACATCGGGCGCCGCCGGATCGCCGAGCACCCGGCCGAACCGCCCCTCGTCGTCGACTGGCGCGCTCCCGTCTCCCGCGCCTACTACCAGGCGGGCGCGCACGACCCGCAGGGCGTGGTGCGGCGGCGGCGCTTCGGCTGGGCTCCGTACAGCGCGGGGGACACGGCCGACCTGACCGGTCTGGAGGACGAGCACCTGGTGTCCGGAGAGGACGTCGTCAGCGCGATCGTCGCCGGGGAGATCGAGCGGCCGCGTGTGGGTCCGATGCGGGACATCGCGGCCACCATCCAGCCCGAGCAGGACGACCTGGTACGGTCCGGGCCCGGCACCTCGGTGTGCGTGCAGGGCGCCCCCGGCACCGGCAAGACCGCCGTCGGCCTGCACCGGGCCGCGTACCTCCTCTACACCCACCCGCAGCGCGTCCGCCGCTCCGGGCTCCTCGTCCTCGGCCCCAACCGCACGTTCCTGTCGTACATCTCCGAGGTCCTGCCCGCGCTCGGCGAGACCGGGATTCGCCAGTCGACCCTCGACGAGGAGATCGCCCGGCACGAGGTGCGGGCCGTCGACGGCGAGGCGGCGGCGCGGGTCAAGCACGACGTACGGATGGCGGAGGTGCTGCGGCGGGCGCTGTACGCGCGCGTGGCCCTGCCCGACGGGGAGCTGGCCCTCGCGGACGGTCCGCTGCGGCTACGGCTCCCGGCGGAGGTGCTCGCCGGGATCGTCGCGGCCGTACGCGAGGAGGCGCCGCCCTACGCGACCGGCCGCGAACGCGTCCGGGCCCGGGTCGTCCGCGCACTCCAGCTCCGCGCCGAACGGCGGGCCGGGCCCCTGGGCGGTGCCTGGGCACGCCGGGTCGAACGGGCGCGCCCGGTCTCGGCGTTCGTGGACGCGTGCTGGCCGCGCACGACCCCCGAGGAGGTGCTCGCCGCCGTCCTGGCCGACCCGGACGACCCGCTGCTCACGGCCGGGGAGCGGGCGGCGATCCGGTGGGCGAAGCCGCCCCGCTCTTTCCGCTCGGCGCGCTGGAGCGCGGCCGACCTCGTGCTCCTCGACGAGGTGGCCGGGCTGATCGAACGCCCCGAGTCCTACGGCCATGTCGTCGTGGACGAGGCCCAGGACCTGTCGCCCATGCAGTGCCGGGCCATCTCCCGCCGCGCGGACTTCGGCGCCCTGACCGTGCTCGGCGACCTGGCGCAGGGCACGACTCCCTGGGCTGCGCGGGACTGGCGCGAGCAACTGGCCCACCTGGGAAAGCCGGAGGCGGAGATCGTGCCGCTGACCACCGGCTACCGGGTCCCGGCGGCGATCGTCGACCTCGCCAACCGGCTGCTGCCGGAGCTGGGTCTGGGCGCGGACGTGCCGGCGGGGGTCTCGCTGCGCCGGGACGGGGAGGTGCGGCTCTGCCGGGTCGCGGACGTGGCGACCGGGGTCGTGGAGGCGGTCAAGGGGGCGCTCGCGCGCGAGGGTTCGGTGGGGGTGATCGCGGCGGACGAGCACGTCGGACCGCTGACGTCGGCGCTGGAAGCGGGCGGACTCCTCCGCGCCGGGGGCGATGGGGGAGCCGGAGGAGCCGAGGCCACCGGGGGCACCGCGGATGTCGTTGCCCCCGAGAGTGCCGGGGAGCGGCTGTCCGTGCTGCCCGCGCGGATGGCCAAGGGTCTGGAGTACGACCATGTCGTCGTCGCCGAGCCCGCCGCGATCGTGGCGGCCGAGCCGCGCGGCCTGCACCGGCTGTACGTCGTCCTGACCCGGGCCGTCTCGCGCCTCGACGTCGTCCACGGCGAGCCGCTGCCGGACTATCTTGCCTCCTGACGGCGCTTCAAGCCCAGGTGTGGGCGGAGCTTTTGGGCCGATCGGACCCCGCGCGAACTGCAAGATCATCAAGGTGCAGAATGACCCGTATGTCGATAACGAACACCCCGCAGACGGCAACGATCGACGACGCACCCCTGATCGGTCGCACCCTCACCCGCGCCTTCGACGACGACCCGATGATGCGCTGGTTCTTCCCCGACGACGCCTCCCGCGAGGCCTCGCTCGGCCGCTACTTCACCACCCTCTTCACCCGGCAGTACGTCCGCCACGCGGTGTGCGAGTGCACCGGCGCGGCGGCCTCCTTCTGGGTGCCGCCGGAGGCGGCGGCCAAGGCCGTCCCGGACGCGGAGACCATCCAGGAACTCACCGGCATCCTGGGCGACCGGGCGCCGGTCTTCGGCGCCGCCGTCGAGGAGGCCGGGAAGCACACGCCCCAGGAGCCCCACTGGTACCTCGCCCTGATCGGCGCCGACCCGGCCGCACAGGGCCAGGGGCACGGAGCCGCCCTGCTCCGCTCGGGCCTGGCCAAGGCCGACGCGGCGGGGATGCCCGCCTACCTGGAGTCCTCCAAGCCCGACAACCTGCCCTTCTACCGGCACTTCGGCTTCACCGTGCGCCAGGAGCTGCAGCTTCCCGGGGGCGGTCCTACGCTGTGGGCGATGTGGCGCGAGCCGAGCCGGGACGCTTCGTAGCGTCGGCTCCCCAGGCCTCCTGAAGAGCCGTCAGGAGGCCTCGTACGGCGGGCAGGGCGCGCGAGGACTCCCGTACCGCCGCGTGGATCGAGCGGACCGGCTCCGGCCCCCGGAGCCGGCGGACCACCACGTTCGGATGGCGACTGCCCAGGCCCATCAGCGGCACCAGGCTGATCCCCAGCCCGGCCGCGACGAAGCCCTGGGCGGTCGCGTACTCCTCGCACTCCACCGCGATGTCCGGAGTGAAACCGGCCGCCGCGCACGCCTCCAGAACGGCGTCGAGACAAGGGCCCGGGCGCTCGCTGCCCACCCACGGCTCGTCGGCGAGCTCGGCCAGGTCGACCACCCGGCGGTCGGCGAACCGGTGGCCCTTGGGGAGCACGGCGCGGTAGGGGTCGTCGGCGAGGTGGACCAGGCGGAGCCCGTCCTCGGTGGCCGCGCCCCGGGGCCGTACGACCAGGGTGACGTCCGCCTCCGGATCGGTCCTGGCGCCTTCGGCGATCCTCAGGTCGACCCGTACGCCCGGGTGTTCGCGGCGGAACCGGGCCAGGGCGGGGGCGACGAGTTCGGCGCCCGCCGTGGCGAAGTACCGCACCGCCACCTGGCCGGTGCGCCCGGCCCGCAGGTCGGCGAGGGCGGTCTCGGCCTCGGCGACCCGGCGGCCGATCAGCTCCGCGTGCTCGGTGAGCAGCACCCCCGCGGCGGTGGGCCGGACGCCCCGGCCGTGGCGTTCGAGCAGCGCGATGCCGGCCTCCTTCTCCAGGGCGTTGATCTGCTGGCTCACGGCGGAGGGGGTGTAGCCGAGGTTCGCGGCGGCGGCCGTGACGGATCCGCTGGTGACGACGGCCCGGAGCACCTGCATGCGTCTCACATCGAGCATGTAGCAGAGCTTAACGCTGGATGCATGATTCTTCGCTTGTCCTGTCGGGTGGGTGCGGGGACCGTGGAGCCCATGACATCGGCGACGCGTACGGGCGTACGTATGGGCGTGCTGGCCCTGCTCTGGGGCTCGGCCTTCCTCTGGATCGAGCTGGCTCTCGCGCACGGCCTCACCCCGGGGTGGATCACGTTCGTCCGGTGCCTGCTCGGGGCGGGCGTGCTGCTCGCGCTCGCGTACGCGGCCGGTCAGCGGCTGCCGCGGGACCGGCGCACCTGGGGGCGGTTGGCCGTCGCGGCCTTCTTCTGCAACGCGCTGCCGTTCCTGCTCTTCGGCATCGGGCAGCAGACCGTCGACAGCGGTGTGGCGGGCGTCCTGAACGCCACCACCCCGCTCTGGTCCCTGCTCATCGGCGTGGCCCTCGGCACGGAGCGGCCGATGTCCGCCGCCCGGCTCGCCGGTCTGGTCCTCGGCTTCGCGGGCGTCCTGCTGATCTTCGCCCCGTGGAGCGGGGAATCGGGGCTGCTGAGCGGGGGAGCGCTCGCGCTGCTCGGCGCCTCGGCCAGTTACGCGGTGGCCTTCGCGTACATGGCCCGCAAGCTGGCCGGCGGGGGCACCGCACCGATGGCGCTGTCGGCGGCGCAGCTGCTCGCGGCGACTGCCCTGAGTGTGCCGGCGCCCTTGGCCGGGGGCGCGATGGCGGTCTCGTGGGCGGGGGTCGGGGCGGTCGTCGTGCTCGGGGTCTTCGCGACCGGGCTGACCTTCCACCTCAACTACCGGATGATCGCCGAGGAGGGCCCGACGAGCGCCGCGACGGTCGGCTATCTGCTGCCGGTGGTGTCGGTGGCGCTCGGGGCCCTCGTGCTCGACGAGCCGTTGACGGTACGGGTGGTGGCGGGGATGACGGTCGTGCTCGCGGGGGTGGCCCTTACGCGACGGGGGCCGCGACCCGCCCCTCGGACGCCTTCCGGATGTCCTTCGGCTGCCGCAGGACGGTGAGGGCGACCGCGAAGGCGGCGACGAGGAGACCGGCGCCGACGCCGAAGGCGAGGTGGTAGCCGCCGGTCAGGGCCTCGGCGGCGGGTCGGCCCGCCGCGGTGAGGGACTCGGTGCGGGCGGCGGCCAGGGTGGAGAGGACCGCGATGCCGAGGGCCATGCCGATCTGCTGCGTGGTGTTGAAGAGCCCCGACGCGAGGCCGGCGTCCTCCTCCTTCGCGCCGGACATGCCCAGCGAGGTGAGCGCGGGCAGCGCGAGGCCGAACCCCGCGGCCAGCAGCATCACGGGCAGCAGATCGGTGACGTACGAGGCGTTCACCGGCACCCGGGTGAGCAGGCCGAGCATGACCACGAGCAGCCCGAGCCCGGTCAGCAGCACGGCGCGTTCGCCGAAGCGGGCGTTCAGTCGGGCCGAGACGCCCAGGGACACCGCGCCGATGATCGCGGCGGCCGGCAGCATCGCGAGACCGGTCTCGGCGGCGCCGTACCCGAGGACCTTCTGCAGGTGGAGGGCGACGAGGACCTGGAAGGAGAAGAGGGCGGCGACCATCAGCATCTGGACCAGGTTGGCGCCCGAGACCCGGCGCGAGCGGAGGATCCGCAGCGGCATGAGCGGGTCGGCCGCCCGGGCCTGGCGCAGGACGAAGCCCGCGAGGAGGGCGAGGGAGAGGGCGCCGAGGCCGAGGGTGTGGGCGGAGCCGGCGCCGTACTCCTCGATCGTGACGACCGCGTAGATGCCGGTCATCAGGCCGGCCGTGATGAGCGGCGCGCCGAGCAGGTCGACGCCGCCGCGGCCCCGGCTGTCGCGCGGCAGGGCGCGGAGGGCGACGAGGAGCGTCGCGGCGCCGATGGGGAGGTTGATGAAGAAGATCCAGTTCCAGGCGAGCGCGTCGGTCAGGATCCCGCCGAGGACCTGGCCGATGGAGGCGCCGGCGGCCCCGGTGAAGCTGAACACGGCGATGGCGCGGGCGCGTTCGCGGGGCTCGGTGAAGAGCGTGACGAGGATGCCGAGGCTCACGGCGGAGGCCATCGCGCTGCCGACGCCCTGCAGGAAGCGGGCGGCGATCAGGACCGCGGGGGAGGTGGCGACACCGGCGAGCAGGGAGGCCGCGGTGAACACCCCCGTACCCGCGAGGAACATCCGTCTCCTGCCGATGAGGTCGCCGACGGGTCCGGAGAGCAGGAGCAGCGAGCCGAAGGCGATGAGGTAGGCGTTCACCACCCAGCTGAGGCCTGCCGGGGTGAAGCCGAGGTCGCCCTGGATGGCGGGCATGGCGACGGTGACGATGCTCCCGTCGAGGACGGTCATCAGCATCCCGGTGGCGAGGACGCCGAGGGCGAGGGAGCGGGCGCGGGAGCCGGACTGGGCGGTGCGGGCAGCGGGGGCAGCGGTGTTCATGGGTCTCTCCTGTGCGAGGGAGGCAACAGGAAAGACCGTAGCAGATAGTTCCGTTGCAGACTATCTTTTACGGTTCGAGGGTGCGGATGGTCCGCGGTCAGCCCTTCTGGCGGGCCCGCCGGGCCGGTCGCGCACTCTCCACCGGGGTCTCCAGATGGCCCGTGACCAGGTGGTTCAGTGCGCTCAGCAGTACCTCGCGCTCCTTGTCGGGCAGCGAGGCGAGGGCGCTCTCGTGCACCCCGTCGACGATCTTCTGGCTCTTCGCCGCGACCTTCGCCCCCTCCTCGGTGACCGCGATGATCCGGGCCCGCCGGTCGGTGCTCGACGGCCGGCGCTCGGCCAGCCCGGCCGCCTCCAGCGCGTCGACGGTGACCACCATCGTGGTCTTGTCCATGTCCCCGATCTCGGCCAGCTGCGCCTGGGTGCGCTCCTGCTCCAGGGCGTGGACGAGGACGCAGTGCATGCGCGGGGTGAGCCCGATCTCCCCGAGCGCGGCGCTCATGCGGGTCCGCAGGACGTGGCTGGTGTGGTCGAGGAGGAAGGAGAGGTCCGGTTCGGTGCGGGCGGGTGCCATGGCTGTCATGTCAGCCAGGGTAGGTGAAGTCGGTCCGTCGTGGATTATCAGGAAGCGGACGGGATCGCGTACCGCAGGGCGCCCTCGGGCGGCGAGGCTGCCGTGTGCGAGGGGGCGGCGTGCTCGGTGGAGGCGTGCGAGGAGGCGGCGACGTGCTCGGTAGGGGCGTGCGACGCGGCAGCCGCGTGCTCCGCGGCGGCGTCGATGACCTCGTCCAGGACCTCGCGGGAGCGGACCAGGTCGCCGATGAGCCGGTCGATGCGCTCCCGCTCCTCCGTGAGTTCGGCGACGAGCCGGGACGTGGCGATCCGCGAGGGCCCGCCGTCGGCGTCCCGCATGCACGGCAGCAGCCGGGCGATCTTCTTGCTGTGCAGACCGGCCGCGTACAGCGCCTGGATGCGGATGACGCGGTCGACCGCCCAGTCGCCGTAGCTGCGGTGCCCGCCGGGCGTCCGCTCGGCGGCCAGCAGCCCCTGCATCTCGTAGTAGCGCAACGAACGCTCGCTGACTCCGGTGCGCCGCGCCAGCTCCCCGATCCGCATCCCTGTCTCCGCCCCCCACGCGATGTTGCGCACGCGATGTCCCGCCCGTGGTGCCCGCGGGACTTGAATCTGACACCGATGACAGCTTCTACGGTACCGGCATGACGACGCACATGATCATCGAAACGGCCCGCGACTCCCGTCTCTTCGAGGAGGCCCGCCTGGGCGAACTGACCCTGCCCAACCGCCTGGTGATGGCCCCGATGACCCGGAACCGAGCCGGCGCGGACGGCGTGCCGGGGGAGCTGATGGCGACCTACTACGCCCAGCGCGCCTCCGCCGGACTGATCGTCGCCGAGGCCGCCACGCCCAACGCCGTGGGCCTCACGTACCCGAACATCCCCGCGATCCACGGACCCGAGCACGTGGCGGGCTGGCGGCGGGTGACCGAGGCGGTCGCGGGCGCGGGCGGGCGGATGTTCCTGCAGCTCCAGCACGGCGGCCGGATCGGGCACCCGGACAACAGCGGGCTGACCCCGATCGCTCCCTCGCCGGTACCGCTCCCCGACCCCATCCACACCCCGAGCGGCTTCCAGGACCCCGTCGTACCGCGGGAGATGACCCTCGACGAGATCCGCTCCACGGTCGCCGACTTCGCCGTCGCCGCGCGCAACGCCGTCGCGGCCGGTTTCGCGGGTGTCGAGGTCCACTCGGCCAACGGCTACCTCCTGCACCAGTTCCTGGCGAAGAACACCAACCGCCGGACGGACGCGTACGGCGGCGCGGTGACCGGACGGGTCCGGTTCACCCTGGAGGTGGTCCGGGCGGTCGTCGAGGCGATCGGCCCGGAGCGGGTCGGGGTGCGGATCTCCCCCGGGCTGACCGTCAACGGCATCGAGGAGGGCGACACCGACGCGCTCTACCCGGCGCTCGTCGGCGAGTTGGCGGAACTCGACCTCGCCTACCTGCACATCGTGCACGCCGACCCCGACAGCCCGCTCTTCCGGACGATCCGCGCCGCCTGGCCCGGCAGGCTCGTCGCCAACCCCGTCCTCTCCCGCGAGGCGGTCGCCGAGGGCGGCCGCGCGGAGGCCGAGGCGCTGCTCGCGACCGGCGCCGACCTGATCGCCCTCGGGCGTCCGTTCCTCGCCAACCCCGACCTGGTCGCCAGGCTCCGTACGGGCGCCGCGCTCAATCCCGTACGGGACCGGTACCTGATGTACGCGGGCGGCGAGACCGGCTACACGGACTACCCCGCGCTCACCCTCACCGGACGGTAGCCGTGGACTGCGCGCCGAGCGCGGGGCTCACCGGGCGGTGGCCGTGGACTCGGAACCGGGTCCCGAGCCCTCGCCGCGGCCCAGGAGTTCGGTGATCCGGAGGAACCCGTCGCCGCCGTGGCCCTCCGCGATGGCGCGCCGGGCGAGGCCCTCGGCCGCGCGCATCACGCCGGCGTCGATGCCGTGCGCCTCGGAGGTGTGGACGATGTGGGCCATGGAAGAGGCCGAGGAGGTGAGCGGGTTGTCGGCGCCCGAGTAGATCTCGTCGTCCACGTCCGCCGCGCCGCCTTCGAAGATCGGCGGCAGGATCGCGCCGATGCCCCGCGCGAACGGCGCGAGTTCCCGCGCGGTGATCCCCTCCGCCTTGGCGACCGCGAGAGCGTGGGCGTACCCCGCCATGGAGGTCCAGAAGATGTCGAGCAGCGCGATGTCGTACGCGGCCGCCCGGCCGGGCTCCTCGCCGAGATGGGTGTGGGTGCCACCGAGGACGTCCAGTACGGGACGGTGCTCGTCGTACAGCTCGGCCGGGCCGCTGTGCAGGAACACCGCGTCAGGGGTGCCGATGGTGGTGGTCGGGGTCATGATCGCACCGTCGAGATAGCCGATGCCGTGCTCGGCCGCCCACGCGGCGGTGGCGCGGGCCCGGTCCGGGGTGTCGGCGGTCAGGTTGACGACCGTCCGCCCCTTGAGCGCGCCGGTGACCGCCTCTCGGCGCAGCACGGCGTCCACCGCGTCGTAGTTCACGACGCAGACGACGGTCAGCGTGCTCGCCGCGACCGCCTCCTCCGCCGAACCCGCGCCGATCGCGCCCCGCGCGACCAACTCCCCGTCCCGGCCCGGCGTCCGGTTCCAGACGGTGGTGCGCACTCCGGCGTCGAGGAACGCGCCCGCGAGGGCCCGGCCCATCGGCCCGAGGCCGAGCACGGTGACGGAGAGGGGAGCGGTGCCGGGGGCGGTGGACTGCTCGGTGGATGAGGACATGGTTCAACTCCCGTACGTACAGTGATGATCAGTGAACAAAGGGGGGGCGAGGATGACGCGTGGTCGGGCCCAGGACACGGAGGTCTGCGGGGTGACCGCGGCGATCGCGGTCATCGACGGCAAGTGGAAGACGACACTGCTCTGGCAGCTAGAGTCGGGCCCGCGCCGCCCGGGCGAGCTGCGCCGCCTGCTGCCCGGTCTCAGCGAGAAGGTGCTGACTCAGGCGCTCCGCGAGATGGAGACCGACGGGCTGGTGCACCGGCGGGTGTACGACACGCTGCCGCTGAAGACCGAGTACTCGCTGACGGCATTCGGAGCGGAGCTGGCGACGGCCCTCGCGCCCCTCTCCGACTGGGGGCACCGCAGGCTGGAGATGCTGGAGGAACAGTCTCGGGAGTCCTCCCGCCTCGCCGAGATCCGCCCGGCCGCCTCCTGACGTATGCGCACCGCTCCTCCTCCCTTCGCCGGCTCCACCAGCTTCGCCGCCGCGCGACTCGCCGCCAAGTACCCACAAAAAAGTGGCTGCATGAGGGCGAGGGAGTGGGGTCTGCGCACGCTCGGGACCCCCGGACAGGATCCCCGTACGGGACCCCCGGAAATGACAAAAGGCAAGGGGTACGAACCCCTCGCCACTCTCAAGATATAGCGCACCGGGGGCCTTGCGGCAAGGCCCCCGGTGTGGTGCAGAATCGTCGACCTGAGCCGGAAGCTTCCGAATTGCCTGCTTTGTCGATGTTCTCTGGGGGAGCCATGCCTGACGTGACCGATGTCCATGACGTGATCGTGGTCGGTGGTGGACCGACCGGACTGATGCTCGCCGCCGAGCTGCGGCTTCAGGGCGTGCGCGTGGTCGTCCTCGAGCGGGACGCGGAGCCGACCAAGGTGGTCCGCGCACTCGGTCTGCACGCGCGCAGTGTCGAGGTGATGGACCAGCGCGGGCTGCTGGAACGGTTCCTCCCGCTCGGCAAGCAGTACCCGGTCGGTGGCGGGTTCTTCGCGGGCATCACCAAGCCCGCCCCGCGCCTCGACACCGCCCACCCGTACGTCCTCGGCATTCCGCAGCCCGTCGTCGACCGGCTCCTGGCCGAGCGCGCCGTCGAACTCGGCGCGGACATCCGGCGCGGTGCCCTGCTGGTGGCGCTGAGCCAGGACGAGGACGGGGTGACCGCCGAACTGGCCGACGGCACCCGGCTGCGCGCGCGCTACCTCGTCGGCGCCGACGGGGGCCGGAGCGCCGTGCGCAAGCTGATCGGCGTCGCGTTCCCTGGCGAGCCCAGCCGGGTCGAGACGCTGCTCGGCGAGATGGAGCTGACCGCGGATCCGGACGAGGTGGCAGCCGTGATGGCCGAGGTCCGCCGGACGCAGAAGCGGTTCGGCGTCGGGCCCCTGGGGGAGGGCCTCTACCGCGTCATCGTGCCGGCCGAGGGGGTGCGGGAGGACCGTACGGTCCCGCCGGCCTTCGAGGAGTTCAAGGAGCGGCTGCGGGCGGTGGCCGGCACCGACTTCGGCGTGCACTCGCCGCGCTGGCTCTCCCGCTTCGGCGACGCGACCCGGCAGGCCGAGCGGTACCGGGTCGGCCGCGTCTTCCTCGCGGGCGACGCGGCGCACATCCACCCGCCGACCGGCGGGCAGGGGCTCAACCTCGGGGTCCAGGACGCGTTCAACCTCGGCTGGAAGCTGGCGGCCGCGGTCGACGGCTGGGCGCCGGAGCACCTTCTCGACAGCTACGAGGCCGAACGGCACCCGGTCGCCGCCGACGTGCTGGACAACACCCGCGCGCAGATGGAGCTGATGCGCGTGGAGCCGGGCCCGCAGTCGGTGCGCCGGCTGCTCGCGGAGCTGATGGACATCGAGGAGGTCAACCGGCGCCTGATCGAGAAGATCACCGCCCTCGGCGTCCGCTACGACTTCGGCGAGGGCCACGAACTGCTCGGCAGCCGCCTGCGCGACCTGCAGCTGAAGCACGGCCGCCTCTACGAACTCACCCGCACCGGCCGAGGCCTGCTGCTCGACCAGACCGGCACCCTCACGGCGGCGGGCTGGGCGGACCGCGTCGACCACGTCGTCGACGTCAGCGAGGAACTGACCGCCCCCGCGGTCCTCCTCCGCCCGGACGGCCACGTCGCCTGGGCGGGCACCGACCAGGCGGACCTCCGCACCGCCCTGATCCGCTGGTTCGGCCCCGAAGCGGCCTGAGCGCCCATCCGCTGTCAGCTCGTCGTGTCCGCTCCGTGCGTGGCTGCATCCGCCTGCACCGGGGCGGCGGCGACCAGCAGCGCGGCGAACACGACGGGGGCGGCCGTCTGGTACCACATCCAGACGTCGCCCCCGGAGGTGCTGCCCTGCCAGGCCAACAGCAGGCCGACCAGGGCCGCCAGGGCCCAGCCGCTGTCGTACGCGATCATGAGCCGCGTGTAGGTGCGCATCGGCCGGCTGCGGGTGAACCCGATCTCGACGGCGCCGCCGATCGACAGGGCCACGCCCGCAAGGACCATCAGATACGCCGGTGTGCCGAGCAGTCGGCCCAGAGGGGCCGGTGCGGCGAGGCAGACGGCCGCGAGCACCACCTTGAAGGCGCCGTCGGCGACAGCGCCCACGGTCTCGCGCGTCACCCGCGGCGTCACGACCTGGTCCATGAGGTTCCTCCCCGAAGCGCGCACCGACTGGTTTCATAACGAGATTACGGCAATAATCGAGTTATGAGAATGACGAGAGCGGAGGCCAAGGAACGCAACCGACGCGCCCTGTTGGACGCCGCGTTCCAGGTCGTCGCCCGGGACGGCCACCGGGCGAAGCTGGAGGAGATCGCCGAACGGGCCGGCCTGACCACCGGTGCCGTCTACTCGCTGTTCGGGAGCAAGAACGGCCTCGTGGTGGCCCTGGTCGCCGACCGTCTGGGGCCGCACTACGACGAGATCGAGCAGGTGGTGCCCGCGGGGCTCGACCTGCTCGCGGCGGTGGACGCCTTCGCCCGCCACTACCGGCGCGGCTGTGACGACCCGGACGCCCTGCCCCGCCTTTCGCTCCAGATCACCCTGCTGGACATGGCTCTGCACGACCCGGAGCTGGGTGCACGGCTCGCCGCGTCCGTCCGGTCGCAGGAGAGCGCACTGGTCGCGCGGTTCACGGGAAGGTCCCACGACGGCGGGGTCGTGACCCCGCATCAGGCGGGGCGGCTGGTCACCGCGCTGAGGGCGCTCTTCGTCGGCCTCGGTCAGGGCGTCCCCCTCGGCCTCGCCCCCGGCGCGGACGAGCAGTTCTTCGCGGACGCGGCCCGCGCCCTCGCGTCCGGGATGTCGCTCGTCGATCAGGATCGGGGTGCCGGGCATCCGTCCTGACGGTCGCAGGGGATGCCTATGGAGTACGACACTATTGCAAGCGCCTGCTTGCAATAGTTAGCGCGGGGTGGCATCTTCGCAGCATGGCATCGCTCAACGTCGGCAATCTTGGCGAGTACCTCCGTGAGCAGCGGCGCACCGCGCAGCTGTCGCTGCGGCAGCTCGCGGAGGCCGCCGGGGTGTCCAATCCCTATCTCAGCCAGATCGAACGCGGGCTGCGCAAGCCGAGCGCCGAGGTGCTGCAGCAGGTCGCCAAGGCGCTGCGGATCTCCGCCGAGACGCTGTACGTGCGGGCGGGGATCCTCGACGAGAAGGAGCGGGAGGAGCTGGAGACGCGCGCCGTCATCCTGGCCGATCCCTCGATCAACGAGCGGCAGAAGCAGGTGCTGCTCCAGATCTACGACTCCTTCCGCAAGGAGAACGCCGCCGAGCAGGCGGTCGCCGACCGGGCCGCCCCAGGGGACGACGCCGCTTCCGATGCCGAACCGACCGCGAGCTAGTACGTGACATTCCGGAGGACCACCACCATGGCCATCATCGAAGAACTGCGTACCCCCCTCTACTTCGCCGCCGGCACCGCCGACCTCGCCGTCCAGCAGGCCAAGAAGGTCCCCGGCCTGATCGAGCAGATCGCCGCCGAGGCGCCCGCGCGGATCGACGCCGTGCGCAACACCGACCCCAAGGCCGTGCAGGAGAAGGTGACCGACCGGGCCAAGGAGGCCCAGGCCACCGTCCAGTCGAAGCTCGCCGAGGTCGTCGGCACCCTCGACACCGACCTGAAGAAGCTCGGCGAGACCGCCCAGGACCTGGCCCTGCGGGGTGTCGGCGTGGCCGCCGAGTACGCGGTCAAGGCGCGCGAGAAGTACGAGGAGGTCGCGGCGCACGGCGAGGAGGCCGTGAAGGCGTGGCGCGGTGAGGTGGCCGAGGAGATCACCGAGATCGCCGTCGTGGTCGAGCCCGAGCCCGAGACCAAGGCCGAGGTTCCCGCCCAGGACGCCCCCGCGGCCGAGGAGACCGCCGCGAAGAAGGCCCCCGCCCGGAAGACCTCCGTCCGCAAGCCGGCCGCCAAGAAGACCGCCGGCGCCACGGAGAAGTGACCCGGGGCACCGAACAGGGTGCCCGGAGCGTTGTAACGGGTACCTTGACCGTGCAAGGGCCCCATCCACTGACGAGGCGGTTCAGACATGTTGCGTGAAGGATTCGACCTGGGTATCACGCTGGTGGTCGGGCTGTTCTTCCTCGTCTTCGCCGTCGTCTCCTTCGTCTTCGCCGCCATGGCGCGCGAGGACGCGTACCGCGCGGCCGACAAGCAGACCAAGAAGTTCTGGCTGATCATCCTCGGGATCAACCTGGTCCTGAACCTGGTCCTGGACATGCTCTTCCTGCAGATCGCCGGCGTCATCGCCGCGATCGTCTTCATGGTCGACGTCCGGCCCGCCCTCAAGCAGGTCTCCGGCGGCGGACGCCGCGGCGGATCCAGCAGCGACGGGCCGTACGGCCCGTACAACGGCGGCCGGTAGGACAACGGCGGCCGGTGGGACGGAGGCCGTTAGGTCAACGGCGGCCGGTAGGACAACGGCGGCCGATGACGACCGGCTGAGCCGAGAAAAGGGCCCGGGGCCACAGCCCCGGGCCCTTTCCCGCGCCAGGGCCGCCGGGCCCCTCTACTTCCGTGCCGGGCCGCGCGTCAGCCCCGGGCCCTTTCCAGGGCCAGGACCGCCACGTCGTCCGTCAGCTCACCGCCGTTCAGCGACCGCACCTCCGTGACGGCCGCTTCGAGCAGGTCCTCGCCCCGCAGGCCCTCGGCCAGCTGCCGGTTGATCATCTCGACCATCCCGTCCTGACCGAGCCGCGGCGAGCCCGGGCCCGCCGAGCGGCCCTCGATCAGGCCGTCCGTGTACATCAGCAGGCTCCAGGCCGCGCCCAGCTCCACCTGGCGGCGCGGCCAGCGGGCGCGCGGGAGCAGGCCCAGTGCCGGGCCGCCGTCCTCGTACGGCAGCAGCCGTGCCGGGCGGCCCTTGCGGGCGATCAGCGGCGCGGGGTGGCCGGCCAGGCAGAGGCCCGCCCGGCGGCCGTCCGGCGCGATGTCGACCGTGCAGAGCGTCGCGAAGATCTCCTCGCTCTCCCGCTCGTGCTCCAGGACCCGCTGGAGCGTCGAGAGCAGCTCGTCCCCGCACAGCCCCGCGAAGGTCAGCGCCCGCCAGGCGATGCGCAGCTCCACGCCGAGCGCGGCCTCGTCCGGGCCGTGCCCGCAGACGTCGCCGATCATCGCGTGGACCGTGCCGTCGGGTGTGCGGACGGTGTCGTAGAAGTCCCCGCCGAGCAGGGCGCGCGAGCGCCCGGGCCGGTAGCGGGCGGCGAAGCGCAGGTCGGAGCCCTCCAGGAGCGGGGTGGGCAGCAGACCGCGCTCCAGGCGGGCGTTCTCCTGGGCCCGCAGCCGCGACTCGGTCAGCTTCACCTGCACCGCGTCGGCGCGCTTGCGCTCGACCGCGTACCGGATCGCCCGGCTCAGCAGCCGGCCGTCGAGCTCCTCGCGGAAGAGATGGTCCTGGGCCCCGACCCGTACCGCCTCCGCCGCCAGCTCCGCGTCGGCCGAGGCCGCGAGCGCGAGGACGGCGTGGCGCGGGGCGAGCCGCAGGATGTGGCGCAGGGGCGCGAGCGGGTCGTCACCGGCCGCGCGGGGGCCGGGCAGGGCCAGGTCGACCAGGACGCAGTGCACGTCGTCGGTGAGCAGCCGCTCGGCCTCGGTCAGGTTGCGGGCGGTACGGATCCGGACGCGCGTCCCGTCCCGGTCGTCGAGCATCTCGGGCACGGCGAGGGCACCCGCCGGGTCGTCCTCGACGACCAGCAGGGTGAGGTCGGCGCCGGTGCCGGTGGCAGCGGTGACAACAGCGCCGGGTGCCGCTGCAGAGACGATTCTCTGGCGCGGTACGGGTACGGGCATCGGTCGCGGTTTCCTTCCCTCCCCCCGAGGGCGCGGCGGGGCGACGAACGACGTCCCGCCAGACGGGGACCATAGCGGTAGCGCACGGGGGAGCGGAATGCCGATCAGAGTATGAGCACCGAAGAGCCATTGGCATATGCCGCGCATGGGGAGGTTGTTGCCCTCGGAGCCATGACGAACATCACGCCGGGGTGGCGTGCGGAAGTGAACGGCGTCACGCCGGAGGCACGCGGTCGGGAGCCGGACCGCTCGTTCCGGACCGTTCACCCCGCGCCACTCATTCCGGACCGCTCGTTCCGGACCGTTCATCCCGTGCCGGTCGTTGCGCGCCGCTCACTCCGCGCCGCTCACTCCGGGCGGACCACGCCCAGGATCTCCATCGAGCCCGCGCCCGCGAGCGTGACGTCCCGGCCCGGGCGCGGCGCGTGCACGATCGCGCCGTTCCCGACGTACATGCCGATGTGGCTGGCGTCCTTGTAGTAGACGATCAGGTCGCCGGGCCGCATGTCCTTGATGTCCACCTTGGGCAGCAGCCGCCACTGCTCCTGCGAGGTGCGCGGAATGTTCCGGCCCGCGGAGCCCCAGGCCCGCTGGGTGAGCCCCGAGCAGTCGTACGAGTCCGGGCCCTCGGCTCCCCAGATGTACGGCTTGCCGATCTGCGCCGTCGCGAACTCCACCGCCCGCTTGCCCTGCGGCGTCGCCGTGGCGGTCAGGCCCTTGAGGACGCCGGTGTTCACCCAGGCGGTCTGCTGGCGGTACTGCTCCTGCTCCTCCAGGCGCCGCAGCCGCTCCAGTTCCTCGGCCGCCAGCTGGGACTCCAGCTTCTTCGCCGCGGCTATCTTGTCGTTGATGTCCTTCTTGGCCGTGGCCTGCTTGACGCGGTTGGCCTCCAGCTTGGTCCAGTTGGTGCCCGCGTCCTTGGCGTAGACGGTCAACTGGGCCTGGGTCCTGGTCATTTCCGCGAGCAGGTCCTTCGTGGCCTTCTGGCCCGCCTTGAACCGCCCCGCGTTGTCCAGGAAGAGCTGCGGGTCGTCGGTGAGGACGAACTGCGCGCCGTCCGGGAGCCCGCCGTTGCGGTACTGGGCACGGGCCGCGGCGCCCGCCTGGGCCTTGAGCGCGTCGATCTTCTCGTTGCCGGCCACGATCATCTGGGCCAGTCGCACGATCTCGGCGGACTGCTCCTTGGTCTGCTCCTCCGCGAGGTTGTACGCGTCGGTCGCGGCGGCGGCCTGCCGGTAGAGGCCGTCGATCTCCTTGCGTACCTCTTCGAGGGTCTTCTTGGGCGCGGCGGGCGCCCCCGGCGGCAGCGGGTCGGCCGAGGCCTGGAGCGTCAGCGCGGGTGAGGCGAGCATCGTCAGGGCGCAGACCACGGTGATC
The DNA here is from genome assembly GCF_040653315.1 of Streptomyces sp. NPDC047981. Classification (NCBI taxonomy): domain Bacteria; kingdom Bacillati; phylum Actinomycetota; class Actinomycetes; order Kitasatosporales; family Streptomycetaceae; genus Streptomyces; species Streptomyces sp. NPDC047981. The sequence goes on from NZ_JBEZNQ010000055.1 coordinate 32,972, forward strand.
GCGGCGCTGACGCGGCGGCGTCGGTTCACAAGCTCCCCCTCAGTGCGGCCCGCACCCGTGTCCGGCAGCCGGTATCTGATTTACCGTCAGTAACTTGGTGGCGACCTTGGCGATAGTGCCATGCGTGACGTCAAAGCAACAGGGGATACCGGCCCCTGTCGGGTCACTCTCCCTCAGACGGGACGGGTGGGAAGGGTGTTGCGTTCCCGATGGAGCCGGAATTCACCGGCAATTGGCGCATCGGCAAGCGCGCGCGCCCGCCCGCCGCCCGGGGAATCCCCACTACCCGCGCGAGGCCCGCTCCCCGCTGCCCGGCCGCTCGCCGCCTGCGGGATCTCCCCACTACCCGCGCGGCGCCAGCGCCTCCCAGCGGAGCGTCACCTCGCCCTGCCGCCACCGCCGGTACCCGTCCGTCAGGGGCCAGTCCGCCGCAAGCGTCCGTACGGCGCGGATCCAGCGCTGCCGCGCGCCCAGCGAGGCGTACGGGGCGGCCGCCGCCCATGCCCGGTCGAAGTCGCGCAGGAACGCGTGGACCGGCTCGCCCGGCACGTTGCGGTGGATCAGCGCCTTGGGCAGCCGCTCCGCGAGGTCGGAGGGCCGGTCGAGCGAGCCGAGCCGGGTCGCGAAGGTGACCGTCCGCGGCCCTGACCTGTCGAGGGCCACCCACACATGACGGCGCCCGATCTCGTCGCAGGTCCCCTCGACGAGCAGCCCGCCGGGGCCGAGCCGCGCGCACAGCCGCGCCCACACGGCGGCGACCTCGTCCTCGTCGTACTGGCGCAGCACGTTCGCGGCCCGGATCAGCGCGACCTCGCCCGGCACCGGGACCTCGAAGCCGCCGTGCAGGAACGTGAGGCCCGCGCGTTCGTACGGCTTGGCGGCGGCGACCCGGGCCGGCTCGATCTCGATGCCGACGACCTCGGTGCGCGGGTCGGCCGTCCGCAGCCGGGTCAGGAGCTCCACGGCGGTCCAGGGGGCGGCGCCGTACCCCAGGTCGACGGCGACGGGCGGCTCGGCGGAGCGGCGCAGGGCGGGGCCGTGCGTGGAGGCGATCCAGCGGTCCATGCGACGCAGCCGGTTCGGGTTGGTGGTCCCGCGGGTGGCCGTGCCGACGGGTCGGGACACGGCGGGGAGCTTGGTGCGCGGGGCCATGGAACGAGGGTACGGGCCGGTTCCGGACGGTGGTGCCACGCCGTCCGGCACGGCAATGAATTGGCAAAGAGGAAATGGATGGGGCGATTCCGGCGTTGTCGCCCGTGGAAGGTGCCGCGCGCGCCGCCTTCGCTGTGCCCGCAGTGCCCGACCGCTCCACGCCCGACCAGCTCTTTGCCCGACCCGCTCCAAGCCCGACCGCTCCACACGCCCGACCCGCTCCAAGCCCGACCCGCACTTTGCCCGACCCGCGCTATGCCCGCTCCCCGACCCAGCGGAAGGACCGTCGACGTGAGCCAGTACGTGTCCCGGCTCGCCGGCTCCCTGGCGACGCCGCCCCGGCTCCGGCTCCCCGGACGCCACCGGAACCCCCGCCGGGTGGCCATGCTCAGCGTCCACACCTCGCCCCTCCACCAGCCGGGCACCGGCGACGCCGGCGGGATGAACGTGTACATCGTGGAGCTGGCCAAGCGGCTCGCCGCGATCAACATCGAGGTCGAGATCTTCACCCGGGCCACTACCGGCGGCCTCGCCCCGGTCGTCGAACTCGCGCCGGGTGTTCTCGTACGGCACGTGGACGCGGGCCCGTACGAGGGCCTTGCCAAGGAGGAGCTGCCGGCCCAGCTGTGCGCCTTCACGCACGGTGTGATGCAGGCCTGGGCGGGGCACCGGCCCGGCCACTACGACCTGGTCCACTCCCACTACTGGCTCTCCGGCCACGTCGGCTGGCTCGCCGCCGAGCGCTGGGGCGTCCCGCTCGTGCACGCCATGCACACCATGGCGAAGGTCAAGAACGCGGCGCTCGCCGAGGGCGACACGCCCGAGCCCGCGGCCCGGGTGATCGGTGAGACGCAGATCGTCGAGGCCGCCGACCGGCTGATCGCCAACACCTCCGAGGAGGCCGACGAACTGGTCCGGTTCTACGAGGCGGACCCGGCGAAGGTCGCCGTCGTCCACCCCGGCGTGAACCTGGACCACTTCCGCCCGGCGGACGGCCGGGCCGCCGCCCGGGCCCGCCTCGGGCTGCCCGCCGACGCCTTCATCCCGGTCTTCGCGGGCCGGATCCAGCCACTGAAGGCCCCCGACATCCTGCTGCGGGCCGCGGCCCGGCTCCTGGAGCGCGATCCGTCGCTGCGCTCGCGCATGGTCGTGCCGATCGTCGGCGGGCCGAGCGGCAGCGGCCTCGCCAAGCCCGAGGGGCTGCAGAAGCTCGCCGCCCGGCTCGGCATCTCCGACGTCGTCCGCTTCCACCCGCCCGTCGGCCAGGACCGCCTCGCGGACTGGTTCCGGGCCGCTTCGGTGCTGGTCATGCCCTCGTACAGCGAGTCCTTCGGCCTGGTCGCCATCGAGGCGCAGGCGGCCGGCACCCCGGTCGTCGCGGCGGCCGTGGGCGGCCTTCCGGTGGCCGTGCGGGACGACGTCACCGGCTTCCTGGTCCAGGGCCACGACCCGGCCGACTACGCCCGCGCGCTCGGCCGCTTCGTCGACGACCCGGCGCTGACCGCGCGGATGGGCGCCGCGGCGGCCCGGCACGCGGAGTCCTTCGGCTGGGACACCGCCGCCTCGGGCACGGCGGACGTGTACACGGCGGCGATGCACGATCACCGCCGTCGCGTACGCTCGCTGCATGGCTGAGCGAGCTGAGCGGGCTGAGGGCGTACGGCGAGTCGTCGAGGACACCTTCAAGGACGCCGAACTGGAGTGGGAGTCGCCCGAGCCGGGCTCGTACGTCGTCAAACTCCCCGGCACGCGCAAGCTCTTCACGACGCTCTCCCTCCGCGTGGGCCGGCACTCCCTCTCGCTGAACGCCTTCGTCATCCGCCACCCCGACGAGAACGAGCCGGCCGTCCACCGCTGGCTCCTGGAGCGCAACCTCAAGCTGTACGGCGTGAGCTACGCGGTCGACGGCCTCGGCGACATCTATCTCACCGGCAAGCTGCCGCTGGCCGCCGTCACCGCGGAGGAGCTGGACCGGCTGCTCGGCTCGGTCCTCGAAGCGGCGGACGGCTCCTTCAACACGCTCCTGGAGCTGGGTTTCGCGAGCGCGATCCGGCGTGAGTACGAGTGGCGGGTCTCGCGCGGCGAGTCGACCCGGAATCTCGACGCGTTCACCCACCTGACCAAGAAGCCGTAGACGCGCCCGTCCCCGCCAGGCCCCACCCGGCCCCCGTACGACCCCTTCCCCGCCCACCCTGGGCCGTGCCATGCTCACCGCCAACGCAATTATGAATGCTGTTCATATCCATGAATGCGAGGCGGGGCTCATGGGAATCACCAGGAGACAGTTCGTGGGCGGGGCGGTGGCCGTGGGGGTCGCGGCGACGACGGGCTTCGCCCCGCCGAGTGCCGCGACCGTCGGACGCGCCGCGACGCTCGGGCGCACCACGACCCTCTGGCGCGAGTACGCCGACGCCCCCTACACCCACCCCCAGATCCCCTACGTGGGCCGCGCGGGCGCCCGCCGCGGCGCCACCCGGCTCGACCGGCCGCCGGTCGTCGCGAACGTCCTCACCTACGGGGCCGTCCCCGACGGCTCCGCCGACTCGGCCGCGGCCGTCAACCGGGCGCTCGCCGAGGCGGGGGAGCGCGGCGGTGGCACGGTGCTCGTACCACCGGGGACGTACCGCATCGACGACTTCCTGCGCATAGGCCACAGCGGCGTGGTCCTGCGCGGCGCGGGCTCGGGCCGTACGAAGCTCGTCGCGACGAAGCACCTGACCGAGCTGATCGGCCCGTACGGTTCGCGCTACGGCGGCGACAAGTCCTCCTGGTCCTGGGCCGGCGGCCTCATCTGGCTCGCCCCGCGCGCCCGTCACGCCTCCCTCGTGGCGGCGATCCGCGCCAGGGCCTGGCCCTTCGAGGGCTGGACGGGCAACAGGCGCGACGAGTGGGAGACCCTGACCACCGTCGGCCCGGCGCGCCGCGGCGACTGGACGGTCACGGTCGACGACCCGTCAGCCGTGCGGCGGGGAGAACTGGTCCTGCTCCGCCTCGCCGACGACGCCGGTCACACGCTCCTGGAGCACATGGCGGGCGGCGGCGCCGGTCCCGAGTCGTACCACTGGGACGACAAGACCAAGCTGACCTCGTACGTGCCGTACGAGTGGCCGGTCCGGGTGGTCTCCGTGCGGGGCCGGAAGGTGACGCTGGAGCGTCCCCTTCCCCTCGACGTCCGCCCGGAGTGGGACCCGCGCCTGACCACGCTCGTGGAACCGCTCACCGGCTCGGGCGTGGAGGGACTGACGCTGGAGGCGGTCGAGACGCCCCAGTCCCCACACCTCCTCGACAAGGGCTACAACGGCGTCACCTTCCAGTGCGCGTACGACTGCTGGGCCGAGGACGTCGTCGTACGGCACGTGGACAACGGCTTCGGTCTCGTCGCCGCCTCCGCCTGCACCCTGCGCCGCACCCGCGTGGAGGGGCGCGGCTCCCACCACCCGTACTTCTGCCGCGAGGGCGCGCACGACAACCTGATCGAGGACTTCCGCATCGCGGCCCGTACGGTCCCGGCGCCGGCGGGGACGCAGCTCCACGGCATCAACGTGGAGGGGCTCTCCAGCTACAACGTCTGGTCGCGCGGGGTGATGGAGATGGGCACCTTCGACACGCACCGGGGCATGCCGTTCGCCAATGTCCGGACGGAGATCACGGTCGAGAACAACGGCCGGCACGGCGGCGACGCCTCGGCGGGCCCGCTGTACGGTGCGCGGTTCGCGCACTGGAACGTGACGGTGACGAACGGCCGGGCGGGCCTGGTCAAGATCGACACGATCGCGCCGTACAGCGCGACGGTGGGGATCAGCGAGGTCACGGAGTTCGACCAGATCGACGTGCCGGACTTCGCGGGGGAGCTCCACGCGCGCGTGGAGGCGTACGGGACTCCGGGGGCGGTCCGCCCCCGGAACCTGTACGAGGCGCAGCGCGGACTCAGGCGCTGACGGAGGAGGTGCCGGTCTTGGCGTCGGCGGGGGCGGCGACCGGACGTCCGGCCGACGCATCGGCCGACGCGTCGGTCGGAACCTCGGCGGGGGCCTCGGCCGGACCGGCCACCGGGCTGTCGGCCGAGACGGTGGCCGAGACGGCGGCCGTCCCCGCGGCCGTGTCCATGGGGCTCTCGTCGAGGGCCTTGCGGAGCCGGGTCGTGTACCCGATCGCGGCGACGGTTCCGATCACGGCCGTACCGGCCCAGAGCCAGTCGGGACCCGGCCCGTCGACGACCCATCCGGCGAGGATCGGGGCGAGGAAGCCGGACAGCGCCCAGGACATGCCCATGACGCCCTGGTAGCGGCCGCGGGCGTGCTCGGGGGCGAGCTTGGCGGTGGCGGCGGCGTTCGTCGGGACGTGGACCATCTCGCCGATGGTCCACACGACGACGGTCACGGCGAAGACGAGCGGGGTGCCGGCCAGGGCGGTGGCGCCCGTACCGACGGCGAAGAGCAGCGAGGAGACGGTGAGCAGCATCGCCGGGGAGCGCTTGTCGGTCACCTTGTTGACGAGCAGCTGGAAGCCGACGATCACGACACCGTTGACGGCGATGACGGCGCCGTACGCGGAGGGTTCGAGCCCGGTGGCCGCCATGGAGAGCGGCAGGCCGACCCAAGGGGCGGTGAAGACGAGGCAGATGAGGAGGTTGAGGAGGACGAGGGTGCGGAACGGGGCGTCGCGCAGGACGTCGAGGACGCTGACGCGGTCCTTCTCGACGATCTCGCCGGCCGGGTTCCGGCGGGCCTCGGGGCGGGTCTCCGGGAGGCGCAGGAAGACGATCAGGGCGCACAGGGTGACCGCGACGGCCTCGACGACGAACAGGGTGCGGTAGCCGAGGAACATCGCGGCGCCACCGCCGAAGGCGGCGACGGCGAAACCGAGGTTGAGGGCCCAGTAGTTGAGGGCGAAGGCCCGGCGGCGGTCGGGCTCGGGGACCATGTCGGTGATGGTCGCCTGGATGGACGGCCGGACGGCCTGCATGGAGACGCCCATCAGCAGGACGACGGCCGCGACGCCCCAGGCGGTGGTGACCAGGGCGAGGCCCGCGGCGCAGGTGGCCGTCACCAGGTGCATGGTGACCATCGTGGGCCGGCGGCCCCACTTGTCGGTGAGGGTGCCGCCGAGCGGGGAACCGGCGACGCCGCCGAGGCCGTGCAGGGCGACGACGAGCCCGGCGAACCAGGCGGAGTGGCCGAGTTCCTGCGTCAGGTACAGCGACAGGAAGGTCAGGACGAAGGCGCCGGTCCGGTTGACGAGGGTGGAGAGCCAGAGCCACCAGAAGCCCTGGGGGAGACCGGAGACGGTGGCACGGGCTGATCGTCTGATCGAGTCGAAGGACATGTGTGGCGGGCTCCCCGTGCCTGTAAGTGTCGCTGTACGGATACGTAACTTACGAGTTGGAGCTCGACGGGCGCCACTGAATTGACGGCGATCGTCAACCGTCGACGGGACCCCTGGGTACCAGGACAGCCACCTGTCCACGGACCGTGCACGGTGCGCGGGGCGCCCCCGCCGTCGTCTAGGCTCGGACGCATGGCCGACGCACCGTACAAGCTGATCCTCCTCCGCCACGGCGAGAGCGAGTGGAACGCGAAGAACCTGTTCACCGGCTGGGTGGACGTCAACCTCACCGAGAAGGGCGAGAAGGAGGCGGTCCGCGGCGGTGAGCTGCTCAAGGACGCCGGCCTGCTGCCCGACGTACTGCACACCTCCCTCCAGAAGCGCGCCATCCGCACGGCGCAGCTGGCGCTGGAGTCCGCCGACCGCCACTGGATCCCGGTCCACCGCTCCTGGCGTCTGAACGAGCGCCACTACGGTGCGCTCCAGGGCAAGGACAAGGCGCAGACGCTCGCGGAGTTCGGCGAGGAGCAGTTCATGCTCTGGCGCCGCTCCTACGACACCCCGCCGCCGGCGCTCGAGGACGGCACCGAGTTCTCCCAGTCGGACGACGCGCGCTACGCGACGATCCCGCCGGAGCTCCGCCCCCGCACGGAGTGCCTGAAGGACGTCGTCGAGCGCATGCTCCCGTACTGGTACGACGGCATCGTCCCGGACCTCCTGGACGGCCACACGGTCCTGGTCGCGGCCCACGGCAACAGCCTCCGCGCCCTGGTCAAGCACCTGGACGGCATCTCGGACGAGGCCATCGCGGGCCTGAACATCCCGACGGGCATCCCGCTGGTCTACGAGCTGGACGCGAACTTCAAGCCCCTGAACCCGGGCGGCACGTACCTCGACCCGGAGGCTGCGGCCGCGGCGATCGAGGCGGTCAAGAACCAGGGCAAGAAGTAGCCCACACGCACGGACGAAGCCCCTTCCCCGCCGTTTGCTCCGGCGAGGAAGGGGCTTCTTCGTGGTTCCCTCGAAGCTGCCCGAAGATCCCGTACAACCGTGCGATCCGGTCGCGAGTCTCATCAGGAACGGAGTATTCCGTGTCCGAGTCTTCTCGTGGGGGTTCACCTTGCAGTTCCGCTCCACCGGCATCCGCCTCGCCACGGCCGTCACGGCCGTCCTCGCGGTCACGGCCCTCGGCGCAGGCACACTGGCCACCGCGCCGGCCGCGTTCGCGGCGACCCCGGGCGTTACCTCCGGCCCGGCGGCCACGAACGACCAGCCCGGCGCCCTTCCCTTCTATCCCGAGGACTCCAGTCTCGGCGGTACGGGCACGACCGGCTTCCTCATGTACTCGTTCACGAACGACGGGACCCGGGAGCTGCACTGGACCTCGTACGCGAACGGCGCGGTGACGAAGCTTCAGGTTCCCGAGGATGGCGGATGGGCCCAGTCGGGCACGGACGTGGTCGGCATCGGGGACGAGGGCTGGACCTCCCAGATGCGTGCCCTCACCCTGCGCAACATGGCCGACCCGTCCGCCCCGGGCGTGGACATCGACCTGCGCGCGCTCGACGCCAACTACGTGGCCGTGCTGAGCCCGACCAGCGTGCTCGCCCAGGTGACGAAGGGCGACGGCACCGCGGAGCTGCACGTCGTGAGCAAGGACGGCACCGACACGACCACCCGCGAGGTCACGGGACTGCCCGCCGACGCCACCGACTTCTACACGAGCGCACCGGTCAAGGGCGGCATCGCCTTCGTGGGCTACGAGACGGGCCCCGCGGGCGCCCGGACCGGCGGCCGGGCCGTGATCGACGTGACGGCCGGGACGGTGTCCGAGACGTACGCCGCTGCCGAGTCCGGGTTCGGATTCAGCGGCCTGATGCTCTCCGATTCGCACGTGGCGTGGCTCGACTACAAGGCCGGCATCGGATTGTTCGTCACCTCTGTCGACCGGGCGACCCGCGAGGAGAAGCAGACCACCCTGGGCGCCCGCGACGACGAGTGGCACTACGAGCTCGTCGGCGGCTGGCTGGTGTACGGCAACGCCTGGCGGCCCGTCCGGGCCGTCTCCCTGACCACCGGCGAGACGCGCGACCTCCTCGACAAGGGATCCGGCTCGTCGTCCGACGCCGACGGCAGCGCGGTCGTCCAGGGCAGCAGGGCCGCCGACGGTACGGGGCTGTTCCGCGTCGCGGCCGCGGCGGACGGCACCCCGACGGTCACCAAGGTCGCGCAGGCGGGCGCGCCCGCGCCGGTCGGCGTGGAGATCGAGCAGGTCCACGTCGCGGACGTCGCGGACCTCGACAAGACCGGCGGCACGGTGACGATGGGCTGGACGCTCTCCCGGCCCGACGCCCGCCTGGACCTCACGCTCACGCACGTCGCCACCGGCAAGGAGTTCCGGGCGACCGTCGCGGCCCCGGCCACCGGCAACCGCTTCGACTACACGTGGGACGGCACCATCGGCGGCGTCGACGCGCCGAACGGCCGGTACGCGATCGAGGCCGAGGCGACGTCGCTCGACGGCGCCGGCGAGCCCGCCTACCAGGGCTGGGAGATGTGGGTCGTCCGGGCGAACAACCCGCACGACTACACGAACAACGGCTCCACCGACGTCCTCGCCCGCGACGCCGCCGGTGTGCTGTGGCGGGACGATCTGCGGGACCGGCCGGTGGGCGGGCAGGTCAAGCCCGCCGAGCGCACGAGGATCGGTGCGGGCTGGAACACGTACAAGCAGATCGAGGCCGTCGGCGACCTCAACGGCGACAAGGCCGGCGACCTGCTCGGCCTCGACGGCTCCGGCGTGCTCTGGCACTACCTCGCCAAGGGCGACGGCACCTTCACGCCCCGCGCCCGCGTCGGCGCCGGCTGGGGCGTGTACAACCAGCTGACCGGCGGCTCGGACCTCAACGGTGACGGCCGCGCCGACCTCGTCGCCACGGACACCACCGGCGTGCTGTGGTTCTACAAGGGCACGGGCAACGCCGCCGCGCCCTATGCCGCCCGCGTGAAGGTCGGCGCCGGCTGGGGCGTCTACAACCAGATCACCGCCGTCGGGAACATCGTGGGTTCGGCCCACGGCGACCTGGTCGCCCGCGACAAGGACGGCATCCTCTGGCTCTACCAGGGCACCGGTTCCCCGACCGCCCCCTTCGCGCCGCGCGTGAAGATCGGCGCCGGCTGGGGCGCCTTCAGCCAGCTCGTCGGCGCGGGCGACCTCGACAACGACGGTCGCCCGGATCTGATCGCGTACGGGGCGGGCGGCACGTCCGTGTACCGCTCCACGGGCTCCGTCACCGCGCCCTTCAGCCGTCAGACGACGCCGCTGTACGCGGGCGAGGGCACCAAGTTCAACACCGTCGTGTAGTCCGCGTAGTGCGTGCCGGAAAGGCCCCCTCCCGCCTGGAGGGGGCCTTTCCGGCCTTGTCGTCGAAAGTCCGTCCGAAAAGCCGTTGTTGTCGCCCGAGGACTCGCATAAGGTCCCCTACGTGATCACCGGATCGGCGACTCTTCGCCACACACGGACGGGCAAGCCGGTAGAAGGCTGATCCCGCGGCGGGGGTGCGTACGTCACCCCCTGCGTTCGGCACGTGGACCTCCCTGGACCTCTCTGGGCATCGCGCCCCTCCAGTCCAGTCGTTCCCACTCAGCCGAACCCACAGCGAGGTCTTCCACCCATGGCAGTCAGCTTCAACCACACCATCATCGCGTCCAAGGACAACGAAGAGTCCGCCCGCTTCTTCCGCGAGCTGCTCGAACTCCCCGAGGCCCCGTCCTGGGGGCCGTTCGTCAACGTCCAGCTCGCCGACGGCGTCCTGCTCCAGTTCGCCACCCCGCCCGGCGAGATCGAGATCCAGATGCAGCACTACGCGTTCCTCATCGACGACGAGCTCTTCGACCGCGCGTACCAGCGGCTCTGCGACGCTTCCGTCGAGCACTGGGCCGATCCGCAGATGCGGCTCCCGGGCGAGATCAACCACGGGCACGGCGGCCGAGGGGTGTACTTCAAGGACCCCGCCGGTCACGCCATCGAGCTGATCACCCGCCCGTATATCTAAAGCGGTGACGGCGGTGGCGCCGATAGCCTCCGGCCATGGCTGACGACACCGCACTCCGGCTGGAGAAGATCACCCCCGACAACATCGACGCCGCGCTCGCCCTGCGCGTCCATCCCCACCAGGAGAAGAACGTCGCCTCCGTCGCGCATTCGCTCGCGGAGGCGTACGCCTTCGGCGCGACCGCCTGGCCCCGGCTCATCCTCGACGGCGACGAGGTCGTCGGCTTCCTGATGGCCTTCCTGGACATCCAGTGGGCCCCGGAGAAGGACCCCGACGACCGCCGCAGCGGACTCTGGCGGCTCAACATCGCCGCCGACCGGCAGGGCAAGGGGTACGGGCGGTTCGCCGTCGAATCCGTACGCCAGGAGATACGGCGACGCGGCGGCGACGAGCCCGGGCCCGAGACCGGCCCCGGGTCGACGGCACCCCGGTCGATGTACGTGACCTGGGAGCCGGGTGAGGAGGGGCCCGAGGGGTTCTACCTCGGACTCGGCTTCCGTCCGACGGGGGAGACCAGCGGCCGGCAGACCGTCGGCGTCCTCGATCTCTGACACCACGCGCGCACCACGCGAGCGGCCCCGCCCGGAAGGATCCGGGCGGGGCCGCTCGCGTCGTGCGTCACGACGCCAGGAACGCGCGACCTCAGCCGCAGCCCCCGCACTGGCACGGCCCGCCGGACTGGCAGCCGCAGCCGCAGCCCGCTCCGCACGAGCAGCCGCTGAGGCTGAGAACGGGCAGGAACACCGCGTCGCGCGGAATCGCCTGCTGGGTGTCGGTGGTGGCGGTGGTGGCGGTATCAGCCATGGGTCCCCTCCTCGGAGGCGTACGTCGCCTCTCCCCATTGCATGCCCACCCCGCCGGGCGCATCAACGGCGCACAGGAGTGCGAAGCCCACCCCGCCCGGTCGCCCCTCCGGAGCTACGCGCCCTCGACCGGGGCGTCCGCCTGCTGCAGCTCGTCCGCGTGCTCGCCGGTCACCAGGTACACGACGCGCTTCGCCACCGACACCGCGTGGTCGGCGAACCGCTCGTAGTAGCGGCCGAGCAGCGTCACGTCGACGGCCGTCTCGATGCCGTGCTTCCAGCGGTCGTCCATCAGGTGCTGGAAGAGCGTGCGGTGCAGCAGGTCCATCTCGTCGTCGTCCTGCTCCAGCTGGAGCGCCAGGTCGACGTCCTTCGTGATGATGACCTCGGCCGCCTTCGCCATCAGGCGCTGCGCCAGCTGCCCCATCTCCAGGATCGTCGCGTGCAGGTCGCGCGGGACCGCCGTCTCCGGGAAGCGCAGCCGCGCCAGCTTCGCCACGTGCTGCGCCAGGTCGCCGGAGCGCTCCAGGTCGGCGCTCATGCGCAGCGAGGTCACCACGATCCGCAGGTCCGTGGCCACCGGCTGCTGGCGGGCCAGCAGGGCTATGGCGCGGGCCTCCAGGTCGTGCTGCAGGTCGTCGACCTTCTGGTCCGCGGCGATCACGGTCTCCGCGAGCTTCAGATCGGCGTCGAGCATCGCCGTCGTGGCGCGCCCGATCGCCGACCCGACAAGGCGGGCCATCTCGACCAGGCCTTCGCCGATCGAGTCAAGTTCCTCGTGGTACGCGTCCCGCATCGATGTCCCTCTCTCAACTGATGTCCGGGGTCCCGGTCGGGCTTCGGACCCCCACGCTCCCACGTTCGGGCCTCTACGCGTCCGCAGTCTCCACCCGAAGTGAATGAACGTTTTCGCCCCGGTGAACTCTGGGCGACCCGGGCGGCTGCTCCGCTCGGTGCAAATGAACCGGCACAGTCCCCACGGTGAACTCTGGGCGACGACTGTTCGAGCAGCCACTCGGACGGCTGGGAGAGAGTCTCTCGTGCCGCATAACCTTGAGGACATGGACGTGAACGCGGCGGTGGCCGCATTGGCCGCGATCGCCGGGGTGTGCACCGGCGTGATCGCCATGCTGGCGTTCCGCTGGAGCGAGCGCGACCAGGCGCGGCCCACCCGGACCTCCCTGCACACGGACGCCGTGCTTCCGCCCGGCGTCGACACCGTGCTCTCCGTGCTCCGATCCTCCGCGGTCGTGCTCGACGAGAGCGACTCCGTGGTCAAGGCCAGCTCGGCGGCGTACGCCCTCGGCCTGGTCCGCGGCGGGAAGCTGGCCGTCGAGCCGATGCTCAACATGGCCCGCGACACCCGCCGCGACGGAGAGATACGGCAGGTCGAGCTCGACCTGCCCCGGCGCGGCACCGGACGCGGCGAGGCCCTCGCGGTCTCCGCCCGGGTGGCCCCGCTCGGCTCGCGCCTGGTGCTGCTCCTGGTCGAGGACCTCACCGAGGCGCGACGCATCGAAGCGGTACGGCGTGATTTCGTCGCCAACGTGAGCCATGAGCTCAAGACCCCGACCGGTGCGCTCTCGCTGCTCTCCGAGGCCGTTATGGACGCCTCGGACGACCCCGAGGCGGTCACCCGCTTCGCCGGCCGGATGCAGATCGAGGCGACCCGCCTGACCAACCTCGTACAGGAACTCATCGACCTCTCGCGCGTGCAGAACGACGACCCGCTGGAGGACTCCGAGCCGGTACGGGTGGACGAACTGGTCGCCGAGGCGATCGACCGCTCCCGGCACACGGCCTCCACCAAGCAGATCACCATGGCCTCCGGAGGCACCGCCGACCTGCACGTATGGGGCAGCCGCGGCCAGCTGGCCGCCGCCCTCGGCAACCTCGTCGAGAACGCCGTCAACTACTCCCCGGCCCGTACGCGGGTGGGCATCGCCGCCCGCCGCGTGGCGGCCCCCGGCGGCGACCTGATCGAGATAGCGGTGACCGACCAGGGCATCGGTATCTCCGAGAAGGACCGTGAGCGGGTCTTCGAGCGGTTCTACCGTGTCGACCCGGCGCGCTCCCGTGCCACGGGAGGCACGGGACTCGGCCTCGCCATCGTCAAGCACGTGGCCGCCTCGCACGGCGGAGAGGTCACGGTCTGGAGCACCGAAGGCCAGGGCTCCACCTTCACCCTGCGGCTGCCCGAGGCGGGCGCCGTACGGGACCGCCGCTCCTCCGCCTCCACCTCCCCCACCCCCGATCTCATGACCGAACCGCTCCCTGCCCCGGAGGTCCTTCCGTGACCCGAGTGCTTGTCGTCGAGGATGAGGAATCCTTCAGCGACGCCCTGTCGTACATGCTCCGCAAGGAAGGCTTCGAGGTCGCGGTCGCCGCGACCGGGCCCGACGGCCTCGACGAGTTCGAGCGCAACGGGGCGGACCTCGTCCTCCTCGACCTGATGCTGCCGGGTCTGCCCGGCACCGAGGTGTGCCGCCAGCTGCGCGGCCGCTCGAACGTCCCGGTCATCATGGTGACCGCCAAGGACAGCGAGATCGACAAGGTCGTCGGGCTGGAAATAGGAGCAGACGACTACGTGACCAAGCCCTTCTCCTCGCGGGAGCTCGTGGCCCGCATCCGCGCGGTCCTGCGCCGCCGCGGCGAGCCGGAGGAGGTCACCCCCGCCGCCCTGGAGGCCGGCCCGGTCCGTATGGACGTGGACCGCCACGTCGTCACGGTCGCCGGAGGCAAGGTCGACCTCCCGCTGAAGGAGTTCGACCTCCTGGAGATGCTGCTGCGCAACGCGGGCCGTGTGCTGACCCGTATGCAGCTGATCGACCGCGTCTGGGGCGCGGACTACGTGGGCGACACCAAGACCCTCGACGTCCACGTCAAGCGCCTGCGCGCCAAGATCGAGCCCGACCCGGGCGCCCCGCGCTACCTGGTGACGGTCCGCGGCCTGGGCTACAAGTTCGAGCCGTAGACCGCGAGCGGCATCCGTACGCACGGAGAAGGGGCGCCCCGCCGGAGTGATCCGGTGGGGCGCCCCTTCCCTTACGGGTGCGTCAGTGGCCGGCCGCGTGGCTGGCCTCGCCCGACGGGGTCGCCGTGCCCGAGGGGGTGGCGGTGCCCGACGGGGTCGCGGTGCCGGTCGGGGTCGCGGTCGCGCCGGACTCCGCGCCGTGGCCCGCCTCGCCGGTCGGCGTCGCGGTGGCCGAACCGGTCGGCTTGGCGGCCGGCGGCTGCGGGATCACGGTCGGGCCGTACTCCTTGAAGTAGCTGGTCGCCGGGACGACGAAGGCTTCCAGGGAGACGTCGCCGGTCTTGCTCAGCTTGAAGACGAGCTCCTGCGCGTTGCCGTCCTTCACGGCCTCGTGGCCGTTCTCGATCGTGGCGGAGGCGTTGTCCTTGCCGCCGATGACGACCGAGCCGCCCGCGGGGATCGTGATCGGCCCGGAGCCCTCGGCGGCCTTGAGCTTCACCGGCGCGGCGGAGTCGCCCAGGGTGATCGAGTCGAGCGTCTGCGGCGCGGTGCCGTTGTTGAACACCGTCGCGGAGACGACGGCGGGGCCCGCCGCGCCGACGGTCGGCTGGGTGATCACGAGCGCGTTCTGGATCTGGACGTCATCCACCGTGACGGCCGCGTTGTCCGGCCGGACGCCGAGGGTCTGCGCGTTGTTGCCGGCGCCACAGGCGGACAGCGAGGCGATCGAGATCACGATGGCGGTGGCGGCGAGGGCGCCGCGTCGAAGGCTGCGGCTCACGGCGGCGGCAACTCCTAGGACGTACGGACAGGCTAAGGACAAGCCGGCTGGAGTGGAGCTCAGGACCAACCGGCTAAGGACGAGCTAAAGGTGCGTCAGCGGGCTTAGGTTACCGAGCCACCCTCTCCGTCCCGCACCCGACCCGCCCCTTCGCGCCCCACCCCGCCCGGTGGGCCCCCGCCGCGGATCCCGATCCCGGCCCCGAAGCCGCCCCCGAGGCCGGCACAGAGCCCGGCCCGAGCTTGCCCCTGAGCCCAGCCCTGAGCCCGCCCCCGAGCCCAGCCCGAGCCGGGCCGAGGCCGTCCCCGGCGCGCCCCGCCCCGCCCCCGCCGGCCACGCCATGGCCTGATCACGTCGCATTGACGCTCCGTTCACATAACCGACTTGATCAATTCGGTGATCGTCCGCGTATTCCACCGCCCGCCCCACGGAAAAACTCGCTTCACACCTGTGGGTGATCAATTCAGGATTCGGTCCGAGATGCATCCGCACGGGTGACCGATCCTCGAACGGAGTAGGTGAGGTTGTGTACTCTGAACCAGACAAAATGGGGCATCGCGCCCCCTCTGGGACCCCTTGGGCCGGCGTGACGCCCGCGTTTCTCTCCGTCCGTGCAGCCGCTCCGACCTGCGAATACCGCCTTCCGGAAGCCCTCCGCAGCACGTTCGCGTCGCTGTTGTCAAGCCCCGAGATATGCCCTGACCTGCGAAAACGCCATTCAGAAGAAGCCGTATCCGTGTTACCCTGGATAGCCACGGAAGGGGTACCTGTCACATGACGTTCAAGGTTGGCGACACCGTGGTCTATCCCCATCACGGGGCCGCGCTGATCGAGGCCATCGAAACTCGCCAGATCAAAGGCGTGGACAAGACCTACTTGGTGCTCAAGGTCGCCCAGGGCGACCTGACGGTTCGTGTGCCGGCGGACAATGCGGAGTTCGTCGGTGTTCGCGATGTAGTCGGTCAGGATGGACTGGACCGGGTCTTCGAGGTGCTGCGCGCGCCGTACGCCGAGGAGCCCACGAACTGGTCCCGACGCTACAAGGCAAACCTCGAGAAGCTCGCCTCCGGCGATGTCATCAAGGTCGCCGAAGTGGTCCGCGACCTCTGGCGCCGGGAGCGCGAGCGCGGACTCTCCGCAGGTGAGAAGCGCATGCTCGCCAAGGCTCGGCAGATCCTGGTGAGCGAGCTGGCGCTCGCGGAGAACACGAACGAGGACAAGGCCGAGGCTCTCCTCGACGAGGTCCTCGCGTCCTGAATGAAGCGATGCCGCGGTGCCCGCTGGCGTGCTGTGTTCCACACAGCTCTGCCGCCGGGCGCTGCGGCATGTTTCGTCTCATGAGTCTTGTGCGTCTCATGAGCCTCGTGCGTACGTCTGGTGCGCTGCGACGGCGAAGCCGACGGCGAGGCCCGGGTGACCCTCGACGTGATGGCCGTCTCGTGCGCCTCGTGACGAGTCCGTCCACGAAACACCCGCACCCGCCCGCACGCGGCCGCTCTCAGCCCGCTCGTCCCCAGCCCCCTCGCGTCCCACGGATCCTGTGCCACGCGCCACGCCCCGACCGTCGTCACGGAAAGGGCCCGGTCAAGGCGGAGCGCCGGCACTCCCCCCAGCCTTCGGCCGGGGGCACCCCCAGGGCCATACCCATGTCCCCCGAGGCAACAAACCTGCCGGAGTGCAACCGATGACTGACGAAACGCGTCCCACACGGACCGCCGTGGTGATCCCCGCGGCGGGCCGGGGCGTACGCCTCGGCCCGGGCGCCCCCAAGGCGCTCCGCGCGCTGAACGGCACCCCCATGCTCATCCACGCCGTCCGGGCGATGGCCGCCTCCCGCGCCGTCTCCCTCGTCGTCGTGGTCGCCCCCTCCGACGGCGCCGCCGAGGTCAAGAACCTCCTCGACGACCACGCGCTGCCCGAGCGCACCGACTACCTCGTGGTCCCCGGCGGCGACACCCGCCAGGAGTCCGTACGCCTCGGCCTCGCCGCACTTCCCGAGGGCGTCACCACCGTCCTCGTCCACGACGCGGCCCGCCCGCTCGTCCCCGTCGACACCGTCGACTCGGTCATCGAGGCCGTCCGCGACGGGGCCGTCGCCGTCGTCCCCGCCCTGCCGGTGTCCGACACCGTCAAGGAGGTCGAGCCCGCGGCGGCCAAGGGCGACCCCGAGAGCGTCGTCGCCACCCCCGAGCGCTCCCGGCTGCGCGCCGTCCAGACCCCGCAGGGCTTCGACTACGAGACCCTCGTCAACGCGCACGCGACCGTCGCCCTCACCGGTGACGGTGCCACCGACGACGCCGGCATGGTCGAGCGGCTCGGCGCCCCCGTCGTGGTCGTCCCCGGCCACGAGGAGGCGTTCAAGGTGACCCGTCCCCTGGATCTCGTACTGGCCGAGGCCGTACTCGCCCGCCGGAGGGCCAACGATGGCTTCTAGCAACCTGCCGTCGATCGGCATCGGCACCGACGTCCACGCCTTCGAGCAGGGCCGCGAGCTGTGGTGCGCCGGACTCCTGTGGGAAGAGGAGGAGTACGGGCTCGCCGGGCACTCCGACGGTGACGTCGCCGCCCACGCCGCCTGCGACGCGCTCTTCTCCGCCGCCGGAATCGGCGACCTCGGCGCCCACTTCGGCACCTCGCGCCCCGAGTGGTCCGGCGCCTCCGGCGTCACCCTCCTCGCGGAGGCCGCCCGAATCGTGCGCGCCGAGGGGTACGAGATCGGCAACGTCGCCGTCCAGGTCATCGGCGTCCGCCCCAAGGTCGGCAAGCGCCGCGACGAGGCGCAGAAGGCGCTGAGCGCGGCGGTCGGCGCGCCCGTCTCCGTCTCCGGCACCACGACCGACGGCCTCGGCCTCACCGGCCGAGCGGAGGGCCTCGCCGCCATCGCGACCGCACTGGTGATCCGTACGGCCTGAGCGCCCGGGTCGCCCGCCCCGCCGTCGCCGGAGTTCGCGCGGCGCCGTGCCGAAAAACTCGCCCCGCGACCGGCAATCGGTCGCGGGGCACTACCACACGCCCACTACCCTGGAGTGGTGACTATTCGCCTGTACGACACCAGCGCCCGGCAGATCCGTGACTTCACCCCGCTCACACCGGGCTGCGTCTCGATCTACCTCTGTGGTGCCACCGTGCAGGCCGCCCCGCACATCGGGCACATCCGGTCGGGGCTGAACTTCGACATCATGCGCCGCTGGTTCGAGTACCGCGGCTACGACGTCACGTTCATCCGCAACGTCACCGACATCGACGACAAGATCATCGCCAAGGGCACCGACCAGGGCCGCCCCTGGTGGTCCATCGGCTACGAGAACGAGCGCGCCTTCAACTCCGGCTACGACGCCCTCGGTTGCCTGCCGCCCACCTACGAGCCGCGCGCCACCGGCCATGTCACCGAGATGGTCGAGATGATGCGCGGGCTCATCGAGCGCGGCCACGCCTACGAGGCCGACGGCAGCGTCTACTTCGACGTCCGCTCGTTCCCCGGCTACCTCGAGCTCTCCAACCAGGACATCGACGACCTCCGCCAGCCCGACGAGGGCGTCGCCGGCAAGCGGGACCCGCGCGACTTCGCCATGTGGAAGGCGACCAAGCCGGGCGAGCCCGACTGGGAGACCCCGTGGGGCCGCGGCCGGCCCGGCTGGCACCTGGAGTGCTCGGCGATGGCCCACAAGTACCTGGGCTCCGCCTTCGACATCCACGGCGGCGGCCTCGACCTGATCTTCCCGCACCACGAGAACGAGATCGCCCAGGCGAAGGCCTTCGGCGACGACTTCGCCTCGTACTGGGTGCACAACGCCTGGGTCACCATGAGCGGCGAGAAGATGTCGAAGTCGCTCGGCAACTCGGTGCTCGTCTCCGAGATGGTGAAGAACTGGCGCCCCATCGTCCTGCGCTACTACCTGGGCACCCCGCACTACCGCTCGATGATCGAGTACAGCGAGGAGTCGCTGCGCGAGGCCGAGGCCGCGTTCGCGCGCATCGAGGGCTTCGTCCAGCGCGTCACCGAGAAGGCCGGCAAGACCGTGCCGCCCGCCCCCGAGGTGCCGCCGGCCTTCGCCGAGGCCATGGACGACGACCTGGGCGTCCCGCAGGCGCTCGCGATCATCCACACCACCGTCCGCCAGGGCAACAGCGCGCTCGCCGCCGACGACAAGGACGAGGCCATCGCCCGCCTCGCCGAGGTCCGGGCCATGCTCGGCGTCCTCGGTCTCGACCCGCTCGACCCGCACTGGGCCGAGGAGTCCGACCGGGGCGAGGAGCTGCACGGCGTCGTCGACACCCTCGTGCGCATGGTGCTCCAGCAGCGCGAGTCCGCCCGCGAACGCAAGGACTGGGCCACCGCGGACGCGATCCGCGACCAGCTCGGCCAGTCCGGCCTCGCCATCGAGGACAGCCCCGAAGGCCCCCGCTGGACGCTGGGAAGCCGCTGATGATGTGCCGCTCCGGCAGCCGGGCGGCACACTTCACTTACAGACCTATGCACGCAACACCGAGGATTAGGTAGTCATGGCCGGGAACAGCCAGCGCAGGAACCGCCGCACGTCCAACAAGAAGGGCGCGACGGTCGGCAGCGGTGGCCAGCGGCGCAAGGGCCTGGAGGGCAAGGGCCCCACGCCGAAGGCCGAGGACCGCAAGGGCCACAAGGCGTTCCGCGTCTCCAACGCCATCGCCCGACAGGCCGCCAAGCGCCGCCCGGCACCGCGCCGCGGCGGCCCCAAGGGCACCTCCGAGATGGTCGTAGGCCGTAACCCGGTCTTCGAGGCGCTGCGCGACGGCGTGCCCGCGACCACGCTCTACGTCCAGCAGTTCATCGACAACGACGAGCGCGTCCGCGACGTCCTGAAGCTCGCCGGCGACCGGGGCAACATCAACCTGATGGAGGCCCCGCGCCAGGAGCTGGACCGGATGACGAACGGCCTGAACCACCAGGGCCTCGTCCTCCAGGTCCCGCCGTACGAGTACGCGCACCCCGAGGACCTCACGGCGGCCGCCTACGACAACCACGAGGACCCGCTGATCGTCGCCCTCGACGGTGTCACCGACCCCCGCAACCTCGGCGCGATCGTCCGCTCCGTCTCCGCCTTCGGCGGTCACGGCGTGGTCGTCCCCGAGCGCCGCGCGGCCGGGATGACCGCGGGCGCCTGGAAGTCCTCGGCCGGCACCGCCGCCCGTACGCCGGTCTCCCGCGTCACCAACCTCACCCGCGCGCTGGAGGGCTTCCAGAAGGAGGGCCTCACGGTCGTCGGCCTCGCCGCCGACGGCGAGCACACGGTCGAGGACCTGGAGGCGCTCGACGGCCCGGTCGTCATCGTCATCGGCAGCGAGGGCAAGGGCCTCGGCCGCCTCGTCGGCGAGACCTGTGACTACCGCGTGCGCATCTCGATGCCCGGTGGCGCCGAGTCGCTGAACGCCGGTGTCGCCGCGGGCATCGTCCTCTACGAGGTCGCCCGCCGCCGCGCGCACTGATCTCCGCGCGCCTCCGCCACGGCGCGCACCGACCTCCGCGCGCTCCCCGCAGAAGGGCCCACCTCGCCGCTGAGCTGGGCCCTTTCGCGTACCCCCGGACAGATGGCGTGATCTTGACGGGTCTCGGACATTCCGAGCACGTCAAGGCAGTGTCCAAACCCCGCGTCACTCGGTTAGATGAGTGTGGACACCAGAACGCCCCGGCCGGGGTTCGACGATCAGCCCGCGCTGAGCATGCTCAAGGTGGATTCCGATCCCGCGCAGGTCATCGTGAACCACGCCAGCTTCCGTGTGCGGCTCGCGCCGGCCCAGCAGCCGAAGTTCGCCGCCGCTTCTCGCGGTCCGGCCCTCGCCGGAGCGGTGGCAGGAGCGGCGGGAGCGGCCGCCGGCCGCCGCCGCCCCGTCGTGTGGACCGGAAAGTCGACCCCCGGAGCCACCGGACTGCTCCAGGCCGTGCGGGAGTCCTCGGTCTCCACCCTGGAACCGCCCGGACACCTCGACGCGGGCATCACCCAGGCCATCCCGCGCATCGACGACACCATGGAAACCCCCGTCGTCCCCGGCGACGCGCCGCCGCTGCTGCCCCCGATGCGGCGCGCCGAAGGCGCCTTCGACCAGCCGTACGAAGCTCCCTACGAGCTGTCCCGCGACGACGCGGGCTATGGCGACGACGAGGACGACGCGTACCGCGGCGGCCGCTCCTCGCAGCGCCACGGCGCCGACGCGGTCCGGCACGCCTACTACCCCGGGCGCCGGATGAACCTCGGCGTCGTCCTCCTCCCGCTCCGCGTCTTCCTCGGCTTCATCTCCATCTACGCGGGCATGGGCAAGCTCTGCGACCCCGTCTACTTCGACGGCGGCGAGCGCGGCTCCATGGTCAAGTGGCTCAACTCGCTGAACCCCTGGGCCCTCGCGGAACCGCTGCGGGACTTCGCGCTGCAGCACCCGGTCGGCGCCGGACTGACCGTCGCCTTCCTCCAGGTCGTCGTCGGCGTCCTCACGGTCCTCGGCCTCTGGCAGCGGGTCGCCGCCGTCATCGGCGCCCTGCTCTCCGCGGCCCTGCTTCTGACGGTCAGCTGGAAGACCGTCCCGGTCTACGACTCCGCCGACATCATCTTCCTGGCCGCCTGGTCCCCGCTGATCATCGCGGGCGCCCCCGTCTACTCCATCGACGGCCGGCTCGCCGGCGAGGCCTGGCGCACGCTCGGCCCGCGCTCGGAGCTGTGGGAGCTGCGCCGCCGGGTCCTGCGCCGCGGCGCGCTCGTCGCCTCGATCGTCGTCGGCCTCACCCTGCTCATCGGCTCGGTGCTCGGCGGCGCCGTGCGGTCGGCCGAGATGGTCACCGTGCCCGGCCCGAACGACGACCCGATCAACCACCTGCCCGGCCGGACGCTCCCGCAGGACTCCGCCGAGCGCACCCCGTCCCAGTCCACCTCCACGCGCCCCAAGCCGTCGGCGACCCAGGGCGCGAGCGGGGACAGCGAGAAGGACGACAAGGCCGAGCCGAGCGAGACCGCCCGCGAGACCGGCCGCACGGAGGGCAGCAGGCCGACCGCGACACAGGGCACCGGCACCCGTACGCCGACCCAGTCGAGGCCCGCGGCCCCGCCGTCGACCAGCTCGGGACCGACGAGCTCGGGCAGTTCCAGTGGCGGCAGCAGCGGCGGCACGGGCACCAGCGAGCCGACGAGCGGCTCGTCGTCGGGCGGCGGCAACAGGAACCCGATCGGCGGCCTGCTGGGCTAGAGCAGCGGTACGTCGAAGGGGGGGGGGGGGGCCGCGGGGGGGGGGGCGCCCCCCCCCCACCCCCCCCGGCCGGGGGGGAGGGGGGGACGGCGGGGGGGCCCCCCGAGGGGCG
>NZ_JBEZNQ010000056.1:0-52475 GCF_040653315.1 Streptomyces sp. NPDC047981
GGGCGGCGGTTGCCGCGGCCGCCCCGGAGCCCGCCGACGCGCCCCCGCCGGATCACGCCCCGCCGACCACCTCGTACCGGATCGCGCCCCCGGCGTCCGCGCCCGCACCGGCGGCTCCGGTTCCCCGTCACCGCGCATGGAAGAGCCGACTCGCCGTGATCGCGGCGTTGGCCCTGGCCGGCGTCCTGACCTGGACGCTCTGGCCCGACGGCGGCGGCAAGGCGGAGGGCAGCGACAAGCCCTCGGGGTCGCCGAGCACGTCCCGTACGCCCACGAACGCGTCCCCGATCACGATCGGCATCAAGTTCGACCAGCCCGGCCTGGGGATGCGGAAGCCGGACGGCACGTACACGGGCCTGGACGTGGACGTCGCGATCTACCTCGCCCGCGCGCTGGGCCACGACCCCTCGGCCATCATCTGGAAGGCGGTCACGAGCCCCACCAGGGAGACCCTCCTCACGCGCGGCGAGGTCGATCTCGTCGTGGCGACGTACGCGATCACGGACCGGCGGGCCCAGCAGGTCGACTTCG
The DNA here is from genome assembly GCF_040653315.1 of Streptomyces sp. NPDC047981. NCBI lineage: Bacteria > Bacillati > Actinomycetota > Actinomycetes > Kitasatosporales > Streptomycetaceae > Streptomyces > Streptomyces sp. NPDC047981. The sequence goes on from NZ_JBEZNQ010000056.1 coordinate 532, forward strand.
CGGGCCCGTACCTCACGGCCCACCAGGACGTCCTGCTCCGGGCCGACGACACGCGGGTGACCAGCGTCGGCGATCTGAACGGGAAGCAGGTCTGCTCGGCCACCGGATCGAGCTCGGCCCAGAACATCCCGACGAAGATCGGCCCGGACGCGGCCGTGGTCGAACGGAGCACGTACGCCGAGTGCGTGCAGGCATTGGAATCCTGGGCGGTCGACGCCGTCACCACGGACAACGCGCTGCTCGCCGGCTACGCCGCGCAAGCCACCTACGCGGGCAAGTTCCGACTCGCGGGTTTCCGGCTGACCGACGAACGCTACGGCGTCGGCCTGCCGAAGGGCAGCCCGCTGCGCGCGCGGGTCGACACGGCACTCGAGGCCATGGTGGCGGACGGCTCGTGGGCGAAGGCCGTGGAGAAGAACCTGCCCCTGCTCCGGGCGACGGATTCCGGCACGTCACCGACCGGTTGAGGCGGCCGGTCGGACACCCGGCAGAACGCCCCTAGGCTCCGGTGCCCTCCGCCGCTTCCCGCGCGATGCGGTCGAACTGCGCGCCCATCGCCTCGGCGAGCGCCTGGGCGGCGGACAGCGGCCGGACCATGACGGTGAACTCGTCGATCCGTCCTTCCTCGTCGAAGTGGAGGAAGTCGCAGCCCTGGATCCGGCGGCCGTTCACCGTCGCGCCGAAGACGAGGGCGTGGTCGCGGCCGTCGGGGTTGGCGATCTCGCGCTCGTAGGCGAAGTCCTCGAAGACCCTCATCACGCCGCGCAGGATCGCGGCGGTGATCGCCTTGCCGGCGTACGGCTTGAAGGCCACGGGGCTGGTGAAGACGACGTCCTCGGCGAGCAGGGCCTCGATGGCGGCCGCGTCACGGTTCTCGACGGCCTTGCGGAACGGGTGCATGCGCCCTCGCATTACTCAACTAGTTGAATAGGTTGAGAGGAGGCTAGGGCCCGGGCTCGACCCTGTCCACCCCCGGCTTCGCGCCTCACGGGGTCAGGACGACCTTGCCGTTCACCGTCCCCGACTCGGCCAGTCGCATCGCGTCGGCGACCCGGCTCAAAGGCAGTTCGGCCGCGACCGAGGCCGTGATCTCGCCACGGCGCATCGCGTCGAAGACCTGCCCGAGGTCGGCGCGCAGGCGGGCGCGGAAGCGGTTCCTGGCGAAGGCCCGGCCGCCCCATACGTTGTAGAAGTACGCGCGGCGGCCGTTGGGCAGCGCATGCCAGACCCACACCCGGCCGAGGATCTTGAGCACCGGCCACTGCTTCGACCCCGAGTCGTCCCGGGTCGCGGCGCTGCCGTACGAGACGAGGGTGCCGCCCTTCGCGAGCAGCCGCCAGGAGTCGACGACGCTGCGGCCGCCGATGTGGTCGAAGACCGCGTCCACCCCACCGGGCGCCAGTTCCCGCACACGGGCCGGCACATCCTCGGCCCGGTAGTCGACCGGAGTGACGCCGAGCCGCCGCAGCGCCTCGTGGTGACGGGCGGAAGCGGTGCCGATGACGTTCACCCCGGCGCTGCGCGCGAGCTGGACGAGCACGGTGCCGACGCCACCGTTGGCGCCGTGCACGAGGACGGTCCGGCCGGCCCGGATCCGGGCCTTGCGGTGCAGCATCTGCCAGGCCGTGATCCCGTTGACGACGGCGGTCTCCGCCTCGGCGGCCCCGAGGCCCGCCGGCACGGGGACGACATCGGCGGCGTCGAGCAGGACGTGACTGGCCCAGCCGCCCGTCTTGGTCAGCGCGGCGACCCGGGTGCCGAGCAGGTCCTGGCCGACCCCGACACCCACGGCGGTGACGGTGCCGACCAGGTCGTACCCCGGGACAAAGGGGAACGGCGGCTGGTCGTAGTACCGACCCCGGCGCATCTGCTGCTCCGCGAAGGAGACCCCGGTCGCCTCCATGGCGACGAGCACCTGCCCCTCCCCGGCCGCCGGAACCGGCCCGTGCCGCAGCTGGAGCCCCTCGGGCTCCACCGCGCCGGGCAGGACGACCTCTACTCGTTCGACGACGCTCATGACGACCGACCTCCGTGTGTCGACGGCGCGGCCCCTGATGGGCTACGCGGTATCGCTTCCGTTACAGGGTATAACCACCACTCGCGGAACCGTCAACCCTTCACGCGAGTGATAGCCTCTAACCAACTGGCAGCGCGGGAGGAACCATGACGGACACGGAGACCGGCGGGACGCCACGGGAGCGGTACCGCAACCAGGTGCGGGCGGAGGTCAAGCAACTGGCCTGGGAGCAGATCGCGGCCGACGGCGCCTCGGCTCTCTCGCTCAACGCCATCGCCAAGAAGATGGGCATGAGCGGCCCCGCGCTGTACCGCTACTTCGCGGGCCGGGACGAGCTGATCACCGAACTCGTCCGGGACGCGTACCGCAGCCTCGCCGACACCGTCGGCCAGGCCGAGGACGCGGGCGCCGACCTCGCGGGCCTGGCCCGCGCGCTGCGCCGCTGGGCCCTCGCCGACCCGCACCGCTACTTCCTCGTGTACGGCACACCCGTGCCCGGCTACCACGCACCGGACGAGATCACCGGCATCGCGAGCGAGATCATGAGCGCGCTCCTGCGGGCCGGTGAGTCGGCGGGCTCGACGGACCCCTTCGCCACGGCGATGGCCTTCTGGACCCGTCTCCACGGGGTGCTCTCGCTCGAACTCGCGGGCCACTTCACGGGAATGGACGTGTCACCGGAAGCCCTCTTCGAGAGCGAGATCGCGACGCTCGGCCGTTGGCCCGCCGCGCGACCGGAGGCCCCCGCGACGACAGCAGACGGCCGACGACCGACGTCCGGCGAGTGACGTCCGGCGGGTGACGTCCGGCGGGTGACGTCCGACGGATTCAGCGGGCCACCGGGTACGGCACGAAGGTGCCGCTGTTCTGGTCGATCCGCAGCGGGAGGCCGAGCGGAGGCACCGCCCGCTGGGGACAGTCGAGCCGTTCGCAGAGTCGGCAGCCCATCCCGATCGGGGTGGCCGCCGCCGCGTTGTCGAGGTCGAGGCCGTCGGAGTACACCAGCCGTGCGGCGTGGCGGAGTTCGCAGCCCAGACCGATCGCGAAGGTCTTGCCGGGCTCGCCCCAGCCGCCGCGGTGCCGGGTGACGGCGCGGGCCGTCCACAGATACCGCCGGCCGTCGGGCATGGCCGCGATCTGGACATGGATGCGCCCCGGGGCGGCGAACGCCTCGTACACGTTCCACAGCGGGCAGGTGCCACCCGCGCGGGAGAAGTGGAAGCCGGTCGCCGACTGCCGCTTGGACAGGTTGCCGGCCCGGTCGACGCGGACGAAGGAGAAGGGCACCCCGCGCAGCCGGGGCCGCTGCAGGGTGCTCAGCCGGTGGCAGACCGTCTCGTGGCCGAGGCCGAAGTGGTCGGTGAGCCGCTCGATGTCGTACCGGAACTCCTCGGCGACGGCGTGGAAGGAGCGGTACGGGAGGATCAGCGCCGCCGCGAAGTAGTTGGCGATCCCGATGCGGGCCAGGGCGTGGGCGGGCGAACCCGCATCGAAGTCCTCGGCCGCGTGCCGGTCGAGTTCCGCGTCCCACTCCAGCAGGGCGAGTTGGGTCGCCATGCGGAAGGCACGCTGCCCGGGGCGCAGGCGCGGGGAGAGGTGCAGGGTCCGCGTCGTCCCGTCGTAGTGGTGCAGGCGGTCGCCGGTCTCCGTGGCGAGCCGCACGCCGTGGGCGTCGGCGAGACGCGTCGTCAGGGCCCCGACGACCTCGCCCGGCCGGATGCCGATCTCCGCGGCCAGGCCTTCGGCCCCGAGGTCGATGTCGTGCAGGTAGTTCTGCCGGCGGTAGAAGAAGTCCCTGATCTCCTCGTGGGCGGAGCGCGGCGACTCCCCGGCGCCGTGCCGGCCGTCGGTGACGTCCGCCAACTGCTCGGACAACGCCTGGTTCCGGCGGCCGAGTCGGACCAGGACCCGGGCGACGTCAGGCATCCGTGAGGCCAGTTCGGCCAGTTCGGAGGGGGCGACGCGGGACGCGCCCAACTCCCCCGCGAGCGCCTCCCGGAGGTCCGCGACGAGCCTGCCGGTGTCCCGCTCGGAGAAGAAGGCCGGGTCGACGCCGAAGGTCTCGGTGAGCCGCAGCAGCACGGGCACGGTGAGCGGGCGGGAGTCGTGCTCCATCTGGTTCAGATAGCTCGGCGAGATTCCCAGGGTCCTGGCCAGCTCCGCCTGACTCATCCGGCGCTCCTCGCGCAGCCTCCGCAGCCGCGCCCCCGCGTACGTCCTGCCCACCGCGCGCTCCCCTCCGCCCCCGGGACTCCGCGTCCGGGTCATGCGCAGCGTACGCCACCGGGCACGCTTCGCACCCTTCGCAATCTTGGCGATCCGGCGTCCGAAGATTCGCAGAACTTGGCAGGACTCCACGATTGATGGCACGCGGTGCCAGTGCCAGAGTCGAGGTGCGGCCCGCCGGACCCCACCGGTCCAGAGCGGGGAGCCGGGACCCGATTCACGCCCTGATGTCGGCAGTTCCGGCGCCGAGACGGACCGGAGCGGCCAGATTGCTCATCTCCGCCTCCCCGGGCACCGGCGGGCCGCGAACCATCGACAGACACTGCGTGCCACTCCCTGGAAGGACCACACAGCGGATTGGCAAACACAACAAAGCAGGGAGACGGTGACGATCATGACCGAGACGACGAAGCCGACCGCCGCGCAGCTCGCAGAGCGCTGGGCGACCGACCCGCGCTGGGCCGGCATCGAGCGCACGTACACCGCCGAGGACGTGCTGCGGCTGTCCGGCAGCGTCCGTGAGGAGCACACCCTGGCCCGGCGCGGCGCCGAGCGGCTCTGGCGGCAGCTGCACGACCTCGATTACGTCCACGCGCTCGGCGCCCTCACCGGCGGCCAGGCCGTCCAGCAGGTCCGCGCCGGCCTCCAGGCCATCTACCTCTCCGGATGGCAGGTCGCCGCCGACGCCAACCAGGCCGGTCACACCTACCCCGACCAGAGCCTCTACCCCGTCAACTCCGTTCCTCAGGTGGTCCGTCGGATCAACAACGCCCTGCTGCGGGCCGACCAGATCGCGACCGCCGAGGGCGGCACGGACACGACGGACTGGCTCGCTCCGATCGTCGCCGACGCCGAAGCCGGGTTCGGCGGCCCGCTCAACGCCTTCGAGCTGACGAAGGCGATGATCGCGGCCGGCGCGGCGGGCATCCACTACGAGGACCAGCTCGCGTCCGAGAAGAAGTGCGGCCACCTCGGGGGCAAGGTCCTCGTCCCGACCTCCCAGCACATCCGCACGCTCAACGCGGCCCGGCTCGCCGCCGACATCGCGGACACCCCGACCCTGATCGTCGCCCGCACCGACGCGCTCGCCGCGACGCTGCTGACCAGCGACATCGACGAGCGCGACGCCCCGTTCGTCACCGGCGAGCGCACCTCGGAGGGCTTCCACCACGTCCAGAACGGCATGGGCCCGGTCATCGCCCGCGGCCTGGCCTACGCCCCCTACGCCGACCTCATCTGGGTCGAGACGGGCACCCCGGACCTGGCGCAGGCGCGGGAGTTCGCCGAGGCGATCCACGCGCGGTACCCGGACCGGATGCTCGCCTACAACTGCTCGCCGTCCTTCAACTGGAAGGCGGCCCTGGACGACGACCAGATCGCCAAGTTCCAGCGCGAACTGGGCGCGATGGGCTACAAGTTCCAGTTCATCACGCTGGCCGGCTTCCACTCCCTCAACCACGGCATGTTCGACCTCGCCCGCGGTTACGCCGAGCACGGCATGACGGCCTATGTCGACCTCCAGGAGCGGGAGTTCGCCGCGCAGGCCCAGGGCTTCACCGCCGTCCGGCACCAGCGCGAGGTCGGCACGGGCTACTTCGACCTGGTCTCCACCGCCGTGAACCCCGCGTCCTCCACCACGGCCCTGACCGGCTCCACGGAGGAGGAGCAGTTCCACTAGGGCCGACATCGGTCCGCCGGACCCGGCACCGGGTCCCGTCCGGCCCGGCACCGGGCCGCGTCGGGCGGCCCGGCCCCGGGTCACGTCCCGCCTCCCTCAGGTCCCACCCCAGGAGAATCCGATGCCCACCACCGCGCCGACCCACCGCGTCCGCGTTCTCGCCGCACCGGGTGACCGGCACGCCGAGATCCTCACCCCCGCCGCCCTGGACTTCGTCGGGAAGCTGGCGGAGGCGTTCGGCGAACGCCGACTGGACCTGATGAAGGAGCGCCGCCGCCAGGCCCTGCGCCTGGCCGGCGGGGCCCCGCTGGTCTTCTCCCCGGTCACCTCCGCCGTCCGCGACGACCCCAGCTGGCGCGTCGCCCCTCCCGCCCCCGGGCTGACCGACCGGCGGGTCGAGATCACCGGACCGCCGGACCGCCGCATGGCGGTCAACGCCCTCAACTCCGGCGCCCGCGTGTGGATGGCGGACTTCGAGGACGCCACGGCGCCCACCTGGGAGAACATCGTCGGGGGCCAACTCGTCCTGCGCGACGCGATCGACCGCAGCATCGACTTCACCACCGCCGACGGCAAGGAGTACCGGCTCGCCGACCTCGACCGGCTCGCCACGATCGTCGTCCGGCCGCGCGGCTGGCACCTTCTGGAGGAGCACCTCGAGTTCGACGGTGCCCCGGTGCCCGCCTCGCTCGTCGACTTCGGCCTGTACTTCTTCCACTGCGCGCATCGCCAGATCGACGCCGGCCACGGCCCGTACTTCTACCTCCCGAAGCTGGAGAACCGGTACGAGGCCCGACTGTGGAACGACGTGTTCCTGCTCGCACAGGAGCTCCTCGGCATGCCCCGGGGCACGGTCCGCGCCACCGTGCTCATCGAGACGATCACGGCCGCGTTCGAGATGGAGGAGATCCTCTACGAGCTGCGCGAGCACAGCTCGGGTCTCAACGCGGGCCGCTGGGACTACCTGTTCAGCCTGATCAAGACCTTCGGCCACCGCACCGACTTCCTCCTGCCCGACCGGGGTCAGGTCACCATGACCGCCCCGTTCATGCGGGCCTACACCGAGCTGCTCGTCCGCACCTGCCACCAGCGGGGCGCGCACGCCATCGGCGGGATGGCGGCCCAGGTGCCGAGCAGGGACCCGGCCGCCCACGAGGCGGCACTCGCCAAGGTGCGCCTCGACAAGGAGCGGGAGGCGGAGGACGGTTTCGACGGCTCCTGGGTCGCCCATCCGGGGCTCGTCCAGGTCTGCCGCAAGGCGTTCGACGGGGTCCTCGGCGACCTGCCGGACCAGATCCACCGGACTCGGGACGACGTGGAGGTCACCCCGGCGGACCTGCTGTCGGTACGCCGGATCAGCGGACCGCCCACCCGGGAGGGCATCCGCACGAACATCTCGGTCGCGCTCGGCTACTTCGCGGCCTGGCTGCGCGGCCAGGGCGCCGTCGCCCTGGACGGTCTGATGGAGGACGCGGCGACCGCCGAGATCGCCCGCGTGCAGATCTGGCAGTGGGTGCGGCACCGGCTGATCGACCGGGAGACCGTCGTTCGGCTGCTCGACGAGGAGCTCGACACGCTCGGCGCCCAGTACCCGTGGGCCCCGCTGGAGGAGGTGCGGGCGATGCTCGAACGGAACGCCCTCAGCGGCGAACTGCCGCTCTTCTTCACCCCGGACGCCTACTCCCGCCACCTCGTGCGGCACGCGGAGCCCCGCTCGTGAGCGAGGGGACCCCGCCCCTCGGCGGAGGGGCCGGCGTCGACGGCGTGTCTCGGTTCACCATCCGCATGGTGGACTTCGCCCGTCACGACGCCGTCCGGCCCCTTAGGGTGGCCGGTGCAGCTGGTTCGCCCCGTCCGCCAGGCGGGATGCGTCGTAAGAGGGAACCCGGTGGGAATCCGGGACTGCCCCGCAGCGGTGAGCGGGAACGACCGCCGTCATACGCACTGGACCCGTACGGGTCTGGGAAGCGACGGCCAGTAGGTGCCCGCCGGTTCGATCCGGCGAGCGTGCCCGCGAGTCCGAAGACCTGCCCGTTGCCCGCACGCGGACGATTCCGCGCGCGGACATCCCGGTGACCTCGAGGGCGGGTCGGCGACCACACCAGACGGAGACCCGCGCGTCCGCGCGAGGCCGGCCGTCCGGTCCGTCACCCCTTCGCGCTCTCGTCCCGTCCCCGGGATCTCAGGGATTCATCTCGCGAAGGAGATCTCCGTGACCACCAGGACCGCAGCCGCGGCAGCACGGGCCACCGTGTACGGCTACCCCCGTCAGGGGCAGCACCGGGAACTGAAGAAGGCCGTCGAGGGCTACTGGAAGGGCCGCGTCACCGCCGACGCCCTCCGGGCCACCGCGGCCGACCTGCGCCGTTCGAACTGGCGGCAGCTGGCCGAAGCCGGCCTCCACGAGGTGCCGACCGGCGACTTCTCGTACTACGACCACGTGCTGGACACCAGCGTCATGGTCGGCGCCATCCCCGACCGCCACCGCGCCGCCGTCGACTCCGACCGCCTCGACGGCTACTTCGCGATGGCCCGCGGCACGCAGGACGTCGCGCCGCTGGAGATGACCAAGTGGTTCGACACCAACTACCACTATCTGGTGCCCGAGTTGGGCCCGGACACCGTCTTCACCGCCGACTCCACCCAGCAGGTCGCCGAGCTGAGGGAAGCCCTCGCGATCGGCCTGACGGCGCGTCCGGTCCTCGTCGGCCCGATCACCTACCTGCTCCTCGCCAAGCCGGCCCCCGGAGTGGCCGCCGACTTGGAGCCGCTCACTCTCCTCGACCGGCTGCTGCCCGTCTACGCCTCGGTCCTCGCCGACCTCCGCGCGGCGGGCGCGGCCTGGGTCCAGCTCGACGAGCCGGCCCTCGTCCAGGACCGCACCCCGGCCGAGCTGAACGCCGCCGCCCGCGCCTACCGCGAGCTCGGTGGCCGCACGGACCGGCCGAAGCTGCTGGTCGCGTCGTACTTCGACCGGCTCGGCGAGGCCCTCCCCGTCCTCGCCAAGGCGCCCGTCGAAGGGCTCGCCCTCGACTTCACGGGAACCGCCGCCGCCAACCTGGAGGCCCTCGCGGCCGTGGGCGGGCTGCCCGGCAAGCGACTGGTCGCGGGCGTCGTCGACGGACGCAACGTCTGGGTCGCCGATCTGGCGAAGTCCCTGACGACCCTCGGCACCCTGCTCGGCCTCGCCGACCGGGTCGACGTCGCGGCCTCCTGCTCGCTGCTGCACGTGCCCCTCGACGCCACCGCCGAGCGGGACATCGACCCGCAGATCCTGCGCTGGCTCGCCTTCGCCCGGCAGAAGACGGCCGAGGTCGTCACCCTCGCCAGGGGCCTGTCCCACGGCACGTCCGCGATCACCGCCGAACTGGCCGCCAACCGGGCCGACCTGGCCTCGCGCGCGGAGTCGCCGCTCACCCGCGACCCGGCCGTGCGCGCCCGTACCGGCGCGGTCTCCGCCGCCGACACCCGCCGCTCCCGGCCGTACGCCGAGCGGGCCGCCGCCCAGCACGCCCACCTCGGCCTGCCCCTGCTGCCGACGACCACCATCGGCTCCTTCCCGCAGACCGCCGAACTGCGGACCGCCCGCGCCGACCTGCGGGCGGGCCGGATCGACACGGCCGATTACGAGGAGCGGGTCAAGGCCGAGGTCCGGGAGGTGATCGCGTTCCAGGAGAAGGCGGGCCTGGACCTCCTGGTGCACGGCGAGCCCGAACGCAACGACATGGTGCAGTACTTCGCCGAGCAGCTGACCGGGTACCTCGCCACGCGCCACGGCTGGGTGCAGTCCTACGGCACCCGCTACGTCCGGCCCCCGGTCCTGGCCGGTGACATCTCCCGCCCCGCGCCGATGACGGTGCGCTGGACCACGTACGCGCAGTCCCTGACCCACCGCCCGGTCAAGGGCATGCTGACGGGGCCGGTCACCATGCTCGCCTGGTCCTTCGTCCGCGACGACCAGCCGCTCGGCGAGACCGCCCGGCAGGTCGCGCTCGCCCTGCGCGACGAGGTCGGCGACCTGGAGGCGGCCGGGACCTCGGTCATCCAGGTCGACGAACCGGCGCTCCGGGAGACCCTGCCGCTGCGCGCCGCCGACCACGCCGGCTACCTGGCGTGGGCGACCGAGGCGTTTCGGCTCTCCACCAGCGGGGTCCGGCCGGACACCCAGATCCACACCCACATGTGCTACGCCGAGTTCGGTGACATCGTGCGGGCCATCGACGACCTGGACGCCGACGTGATCAGCCTGGAGGCCGCCCGCTCGCACATGCAGGTCGCCCGCGAGCTGGCCGCGCACGGCTACCCGCGCGAGGCCGGTCCCGGCGTGTACGACATCCACTCCCCGCGCGTCCCGAGCGCCGAGGAGGCCGCCGATCTGCTCCGTACGGGGCTGCGGGCCATTCCCGCCGAGCGGCTCTGGGTCAACCCCGACTGCGGTCTGAAGACCCGGGGCTGGCCCGAGACCCGCGCCTCGCTGGAGAACCTGGTCGCGGCGGCGCGCACGGTCCGGGGCGAGCTGCCCGCGTCCTGACCGGGGCGTCCGCGAGGGCCGGGGCGCGTGCGGGCGCCCCGGCTCTCGCGTACAGGCGCCCCGGCCCCTCCTCCGCGGCCGGCGTCAGCGGTGCCGGAACTCCGGCGGTCGCTTGTCGACGAAGGCGGCCATGCCCTCCTTCTGGTCCGCGGTGGCGAACACCGCGTGGAACAGCCGCCGTTCGAAGCGCACGCCCTCGGCGAGGGTGGTCTCGAAGGCCCGGGCCACCGCCTCCTTGGCCATCATCGCCACCGGCAGCGACATGCCGGCGATCGTCTCCGCGACGGCGAGCGCCTCGGGGAGCAGTTCGTCGGCCGGGAGGACCCGGGAGACGAGGCCAGCGCGTTCGGCCTCGGCCGCGTCCATGGTGCGGCCGGTGAGGCACATCTCCATGGCTTTCGCCTTGCCGACGGCACGGGTCAGCCGCTGGGAGCCGCCGATGCCCGGGACGACGCCCAGCTTGATCTCCGGCTGGCCGAAGACGGCGGTGTCGGCGGCGAGCAGGACGTCGCAGAGCATGGCGAGTTCGCAGCCGCCGCCGAGGGCGTAGCCCGAGACGGCGGCGACGGTCGGGGTGCGCAGCTGCCCGAGCCGGTCCCAGGCGGCGAACCAGTCCGCGAGGTACATGTCCAGGTAGCCCTGGGGCCGCATCTCCTTGATGTCGGCCCCGGCCGCGAAGGCCTTGGCCGAGCCGGTGAGGACGACGCAGCCGCACTCCGGGTCCCGGTCGAGGGCCTCGGTGGCGGCCACGACCTCGTTCATGACCTGCAGGTTCAGCGCGTTGAGCGCGCCGGGCCGGTTGAGCGTGAGGAGGGCGGTGCGGCCCTTGCGTTCGACGACGATCGTCTCGTACTCCTGGGCCTCGGCGGCGGTCATGCGCGGTCTCCTTCGCTCTGCCTGACGGTGCGGACGATGCCCGAGAAGTCCTCAGCGGCTCCGACGCGTTCCGCGTACGCGGCGTACAGGTCGGCGGCTTTGAGGCCCAGTTCGGCGTGGACGCCTCCCGCCCTGGCGGCGGCGGCCGCCAGGCCCAGGTCCTTGGCCATCAGGGAGGCGGCGAAGCCGGGCCGGTAGTCCCGGTTTGCCGGGCTGGTCGGAACCGGCCCGGGGACCGGGCAGTTGACGCTCAGCGCCCAGCACTGCCCCGAGGCCGTCGAGGCCACGTCGTACAGCGCCTGGTGGGAGAGGCCGAGGCTCTCGCCGAGGACGAACGCCTCGCTGACGGCGATCATGGAGATGCCGAGGATCATGTTGTTGCAGATCTTGGCGGCCTGGCCTGCCCCGGGCCCGCCGCAGTGGACGCTCTTCTGGCCCATGGCCTCGAGGAGCGGAAGGGCTTCGGCGAACTCCCCCGCTCCCCCGCCGGCCATGAACGTCAGCGTGCCGGCCTCCGCGCCGACCACCCCGCCCGAGACGGGGGCGTCCAGGGACCGCAGACCGGCGGCGGCCGCCCGCGCGTGCGCGGTGCGGGCGTCGGCGACGTCGATGGTCGAGCAGTCGACGAACAGGGCGCCGGGGCGGGCGGCGGCGAGGACGCCGTCGTACAGGTCGAGGACGTGCCGCCCTGCCGGCAGCATGCTGACGACGACATCCGCGCAGGCGACCGCCTCTGCGGCGGACGCCACGGGCTCCACGCCCGCGCGGGCGGCCGAGGCCAGGGCCTGGGCGTCGAGGTCGTGGCCGAGGACGCGATGCCCGGCCCTGACGAGGTTGGCGGCCATGGGGCCGCCCATGTGTCCGAGTCCGACGAACGCGACGGTACGGCTCACCAGACCACCTCCTCGGTCGATGCGGTTGCGGCGAGGCCCAGTTCGGGCCGCTCGTCGAGCGGGGCGAAGAAACGCCGCACGTCGGCGTCGGTGACCTCGGCGAGGGTGGCCGGGCTCCAGCGCGGGGCCCGGTCCTTGTCGACGACCTGGGCGCGGATGCCCTCCACCAGGTCGGGGGCGGTCAGGGCCGCGCAGGAGACGCGGTACTCCTGGTCGAGGACCCGCTCCAGCGGGCCGAGGTGCCGGGCCCCGCGCAGGGCGGCCAGGGTGACCTTGAGCGACGTCGGGGACTTGGCGAGAAGAGTCTCGGCGGCCTCCTTCGCCTCGGGGTTCCCGTGGCCGAGCAGCCGCTCGACGATCTCCTCGACGGTGTCGGCGGCGTAGCAGGCGTCGATCCACTCGCGGCGCCCGGTGAGCACGCCGGGCGGCGCGGGCCGTACGTGACGGGCGAGGGCTTCCCGTACGGGAAGCGCGGCCAGGTCGGTGACGAGGGCGTCGAGCGCGGCGGAGGGTACGTGGTGGTCGGCGAGCCCGCACAGCAGGGCGTCGGCGGCGCCGACCGGGGCGCCCGTGAGCGCGAGGTGGGTGCCGAGTTCGCCGGGGACGAGAGCGAGGAGATACGTGCCGCCGACGTCCGGGACGAAGCCGATGCCTGTCTCGGGCATGGCGATCCGGGAGCGTTCGGTGACGATCCGGACGCTGCCGTGCGCGGAGATCCCGACGCCCCCGCCCATGACGATGCCGTCCATGAGGGCGATGTACGGCTTGGGGTAGCGGGCGATCCTGGCGTTGAGCCGGTACTCGTCGCGCCAGAAGTCGGCGGAGGCCCGGCCGCCGCGCGTGCGGGCGTCCTCGTGGATGGCGCGGATGTCGCCGCCCGCGCACAGCCCGCGCTCACCGGCGCCGCCGATCACGACGGCCTCGACGGCCGGGTCGTGCTCCCAGGCGGTGAGGGCCGCGTCGATCCGCCGCACCATGGGGTGGGTGAGGGCGTTGAGGGCCTGGGGACGGTTGAGGGTGATGTGGCCGATGCGGCCCGTGGTGTCGAGCAGGACGGGTGCGTCGCCCGGGGTGCCGGTCGGCGGTGTCGAGGTCATTCGAAGGCCTCCGTCAGGCCGCGGGCCACGATGACGCGCATGATCTCGTTGGTTCCTTCCAGGATCTGGTGGACCCGCAGGTCGCGGACGATCTTCTCGATGCCGTACTCGCTGAGATAGCCGTAGCCGCCGTGCAGCTGGAGCGCGCGGTCGGCGATCGAGTAGCCGGTGTCGGTGGCGAACTGTTTGGCCATCGCGCACAGCTCGGGCGCCCGCGGATCGCCCCGGTCGAGGGCGTGGGCGGCCTGCTGGACCAGGGCGCGGGCGGCGGTGAGTTCGGTCGCCATGTCGGCGAGGCGGAAGCGGAGGGCCTGGGCGTCGAGGAGCCGGTGCCCGAACGCCTGCCGGTCGGCGAGGTGCGCGAGGCTCCGGTCCAGAGCGCTGCGCGCCCCGCCGAGGGAGCAGGCGGCGATCCCGAGCCGGCCGCCGTTCAGGCCGGACATGGCGATGCGGAAGCCCTGGCCCTCGCCTCCGAGCAGCCGGTCGGCGGGGACCCGGACCGCGTCCAGGACGACCTGCCGGGTGGGCTGGGCGTTCCATCCCATCTTCCGCTCGTCGGCTCCGAAGGAGAGGCCGGGGTCGTCCTTGTCGACGAGGAAGGCGGAGACGCCTGCGGCGCCCGCGCCGCCGGTACGGGCCATCACCAGATACAGCTGGGAGGCGCCCGCCCCGGAGATGAACTGCTTGGTTCCGGTGAGCACCCAGTGGTCGCCGTCGCGGACGGCCCGGGTGGCGAGCGCGGCGGCGTCCGACCCGGCGCCGGGCTCGGTCAGGCAGTAGCTGGCCAGGTCGTCCATGGCGCACAGGCGCGGGAGCCACCGCCGGCGCTGAGGGGCGTCGCCGTAGCGGTCGACCATCCAGGCGACCATGTTGTGGATGGAGAGGTAGCCCGCGATGGACGGGCAGCCGGAGGCGAGGGTCTCGAAGACGAGGACGCCGTCGGAGCGGCTGAGGCCGGAGCCGCCGGACTCCTCGCGGACGTAGACGCCGCCGAGTCCGAGTCCGGCGGCCTTGCGCAGGACGTCGACGGGGAAGTGCTTGTCGCGGTCCCAGTCCAGGGCGTGCGGGGCGAGGTGGTCCTGGGCGAAGTCGAGGGTGGTCTCGACGAGGGCCCGCTGGTCCTCGGTGAGCAGGGTCGTGGTCATGGCCGGTCAGCCCATCGTGGGGATCGTGAAGCTCGCGCCCTCGCGGAGCCCGGCCGGCCAACGGGAGGTCACGGTCTTGGTGCGGGTGTAGAAGCGGATGGCGTCGGGCCCGTGCTGGTTGAGGTCGCCGAAGCCGGACCGCTTCCAGCCGCCGAAGGTGTGGTACGCCACCGGCACCGGGATCGGTACGTTGACGCCGACCATGCCGGTGTCGACGCGGCGGGTGAAATCGCGGGCCGTGTCGCCGTCCCGGGTGAAGATCGCCACACCGTTGCCGTAGAGGTGCTCGCTGGGCAGCCGCAGGGCCTCCTCGTAGTCGGCGGCGCGGACCACGCAGAGCACGGGGCCGAAGATCTCCTCCTGGTAGACGCGCATGTCGGGGGTGACCCGGTCGAAGAGGGAGGCCCCGGCGAAGAACCCGCCCTCGTGCCCGGGGAGGGCGAAGTCCCGTCCGTCGACGACGAGTTCGGCGCCCTCCTCGACGCCGATACCGACGTACGTTCGAACCCGGTCGACGGCGTCCGGGCCGACCAGCGGTCCGAAGTCGGCGTCCGGGTCGTCGCTGCGCCCGATCCTCAACGTGCCGATGCGCTCCTTCAGCCGGGCGACCAGCGCGTCGGCGGTCTCCTCGCCGACGGGGACGGCGACCGAGACGGCCATGCACCGCTCGCCGGCCGAGCCGTACCCGGCGCCGATGAGGGCGTCCACCGCCTGGTCGAGGTCGGCGTCCGGCATCACGATCATGTGGTTCTTGGCCCCGCCGAAGCACTGGGCGCGCTTGCCGTGGGCGGCGGCGGTGGCATAGACGTGGGCGGCGACCGGGGTGGAGCCGACGAAGCCGAGGGCGGCGACGCGAGGGTCGTCGAGGAGGGTGTCGACCGACTCCCTGCCGCCGTTGACGACGTTGAGGACGCCGGGCGGAAGCCCCGCCTCCAGGAAGAGCTCGGCGAGCCTCAGCGGTACGGACGGGTCACGCTCGGACGGCTTGAGGATGAAGGCGTTTCCGCAGGCCAGGGCGGGTGCTGCCTTCCAGAGCGGGATCATCGCGGGGAAGTTGAACGGGGTGATGCCGGCGACGACACCGAGCGGGGCGCGCAGCGAGTGGACGTCGATGCCGGTGCCGGCGTTGTCGGTGAACTCGCCCTTGAGCAGGTGCGGGATCCCGGCGGCGAACTCCACGACCTCCAGGCCGCGCTGGAGGTCGCCGTGGGCGTCGGCGACGGTCTTGCCGTGCTCGGAGGAGAGCAGCCGGGCCAGGCCGTCCCTCTCCTGCTCGACCAGCTGGAGGAAGCGCAGCAGGACCCGGGCGCGGCGCTGCGGGTTCCAGGCGGCCCAGTCGCGCTGCGCCCGGGCGGCGTCGGCGATGGCGGCCTCGGTCTCGGCCCGGTTCGCGAGGGGCACGCGGGCCTGGACCTCCCCGGTGTTGGGGTCGTACACGTCGCCGTAGGCCCCCGAGGTTCCCGGGGTGTGCCTGCCGCCGATGAAGTGGGTCAACTCGCGGACGGGGGTGGTGTCTTGTGCGCGGACCATGAGTGCCTGCTCTCGTCAGGTGATCCGGATGGCGCGCCGGTGCGCCGCCGGGACCGCACATGCCGAGGGGCATGCCGCGGGAGGCGGTGGGCAGGGCGCGAGAGCGCGAATGGCGGGGTGCCGTCAGGTCCTGACGGTGGTGGGGTGGGGTACTCCTCGACGGGCGGGGGCCCGTCGGGCGGGTCCGCAGGGAGTGTGCGGGCGCACCGATGCCATGCGTGTCAGCTCCATCCTCGTGGACAACACGGAACATCCCGCGGCCGGTATCCTGACTCCCGGATCAGCGCGCACCGTCCGCCTTCCCGACGTCTCTCACGTCAGTGGCGTGCTGCTCGACGGCGTACTCCCCGGTCACAGTGGCGGGACCGCGCCGGAATCGCACCGGCTTCCCTGCACCGCGGGCCTTCGTCGCGACTATATAGTTGGACGTCCTAGTAAATCCACCCCCGACCGGGTGATCCCGTCGCGTCCTTCGTAGAGGGGAATCGGGTGCGGCTTCAAGAGCTGCCGGGAGAGGGCAAGGTCACAGCCGTGCACACTGCAGCCATTTGAGCGAGCTGTCCTAACATCCGAGCATGACAGTCCTTCCCGACGACGGGCTCGCCCTCGCCGCCGAATTCCCCGACGCGTCCCGTGAGCAGTGGCAGCACCTGGTAGCCGGCGTGCTGCGCAAGTCGGGCAAGGACGTGGAGGGCCCGGCGGCCGAGGACGCCCTGTCCACCGCCCTGGAGGACGCGCTCCGCGTCCGTCCCCTCTACGCCGCCGAGGACACCGCACCCGAGTCCGGTCTGCCCGGCTTCGCGCCGTTCGTCCGGTCCGGCCGCGCCGAGGGGAACACCGTCGGCGGCTGGGACGTCCGCCAGCGGCACACCACCGCCGACGCCCCCACGGTCCTCGCCGACCTGGAGAACGGCGTCACCTCGCTCTGGCTGGTCGTCGGCGAGGGCGGCATCCCGCTCGGGAGCCTCGGGCGGACGCTCGACGGTGTCTACCTCGACCTCGCGCCCGTCGTCCTCGACGCCGGGCAGGACGTACAGGAGGCGGCGCGCGAGCTGTTCGCGCTGTACGAGGAGCGGGGCGTCGCCCCGGAGGCGGCGCGCGGCAACCTGGGCGCCGACCCCCTCGGCCTGGAGGCCCGCACGGGCCGGTCCCACGACGTCTCCCCCGCCCTCGGGCTCGCGCGGCGCTGCGCCGAGGAGTACCCGGGCCTGCGGGCACTGACCGTGGACGCGTTGCCGTACCACGAAGCCGGCGGCTCGGCCGCGCAGGAACTCGGCTGCGCGCTCGCGACCGGCGTCAGTTACCTGCGGCAGCTCACGGAGGCCGGGCTCACCGTCGAACAGGCCCTCGGTCAGCTGGAGTTCCGGTTCGCCGCCACCGCCGACCAGTTCCTCACCATCGCCAAGTTCCGCGCCGCGCGCAGGCTCTGGGCCCGGGTGGCCGAGGTCAGCGGGGCGAGCGGCGCGGGCGCGCAGCGGCAGCACGCGGTGACGTCCCCGGTGATGATGTCCCGGCGCGACCCCTGGGTGAACATGCTCCGCACCACCGTGGCCACGCTGGCCGCGGGCGTGGGCGGCGCGGAGTCGGTCACCGTGCTGCCGTTCGACCACGCGCTCGGCCTGCCGGACGCGTTCGCCCGCCGTATCGCCCGCAACACCTCGACCATCCTCGTCGAGGAGTCGCACCTCGCCCGGGTCATCGACCCGGCCGGCGGCTCCTGGTACGTGGAGCGGCTGACCGACGAACTCGCCCACGCGGGCTGGGAGTTCTTCCGCACCATCGAGAGCGCGGGCGGCCAGGCCGCCGCGCTGCGCTCGGGAATGATCGGGGACCGGCTCGCCGAGACCTGGGCGGCCCGCAGCGCGAAGCTCGCCAAGCGGCGCGAACCCGTCACCGGCGTCAGCGAGTTCCCGAACCTCGCCGAGAACCCCGTCGTCCGAGAACCCGCGCCCGAGCCGCCGTCCGGCGGGCTCCCCCGGGTCCGGCGCGACGACGCGTTCGAGGCGCTGCGCGCCCGTTCCGACGCGCACCTCGCCGCGACCGGAGCCCGGCCGCGGATCTACCTCGCCACGCTCGGCCCCGCCGCCGCGCACACGGCACGGGCCACCTTCGCCGCCAATCTCTTCCAGGCGGGCGGCATCGAGGCCGTCACGGAGGGCACCTTCGAGGAGAGCGGCGCGAGCGAGGTCTGCCTCTGCTCCAGCGACGCGCTCTACGAGGAGCAGGCGGAGGACCGCGCGCGCGAGCTGCGGGCCGAGGGCGCGGGGCATGTGTTCCTCGCGGGCCGGCCCGCCGCGTACGCGGGTGTCGACAGCTATGTCTTCGCGGGTTGCGACGCGGTCGCCGTGCTCGCCACCACTCTTGACCGGATGGGAGTTGTGTCCTGATGTCCGTCCCCGACTTCTCCGGGATCGAGCTGGGTACCCCGGCCGCCGACGGCAGCGCCGACGAATGGCGCACCGCCGTGAAGAAGGCCGCCGGCGGTGACGACCTGCTCTGGGAGACCCCGGAGGGCATCGCGGTCAAGCCGCTGTACACCGGGCAGGACCTGGAGGGCCTCGACTTCCTCGGTACGTACCCGGGCATGGCGCCGTACCTGCGGGGCCCCTACCCGACGATGTACGTCAACCAGCCCTGGACGATCCGTCAGTACGCGGGCTTCTCCACGGCCGAGGAGTCGAACGCCTTCTACCGGCGCAACCTGGCGGCAGGCCAGAAGGGCCTCTCGGTCGCCTTCGACCTGCCCACCCACCGCGGCTACGACAGCGACCACCCTCGGGTGACCGGTGACGTCGGCATGGCGGGCGTGGCGATCGACTCGATCTACGACATGCGCCAGCTCTTCGACGGCATCCCACTGGACCGGATGACCGTGTCGATGACGATGAACGGCGCGGTGCTGCCCGTGCTCGCGCTGTACATCGTCGCCGCGGAGGAGCAGGGCGTACCGCCCGAGAAGCTGGCCGGGACCATCCAGAACGACATCCTCAAGGAGTTCATGGTCCGCAACACCTACATCTATCCGCCGAAGCCGTCGATGCGGATCATCTCCGACATCTTCGCCTTCACCTCGCAGCGGATGCCCCGCTACAACTCGATCTCCATCTCCGGCTACCACATCCAGGAGGCCGGCGCGACGGCCGACCTGGAACTGGCGTACACCCTCGCCGACGGCGTCGAGTACATCCGGGCGGGACGCGAAGCGGGCCTGGACGTCGACGCGTTCGCGCCCCGGCTCTCCTTCTTCTGGGCCATCGGCATGAACTTCTTCATGGAGATCGCCAAGATGCGGGCGGCCCGGTTGCTCTGGGCCAAGCTGGTCAAGCAGTTCGACCCGCAGAACGCCAAGTCGCTCTCCCTGCGCACCCATTCGCAGACCTCGGGCTGGTCGCTCACGGCCCAGGACGTCTTCAACAACGTCACGCGCACCTGCGTCGAGGCGATGGCCGCCACCCAGGGCCACACCCAGTCGCTGCACACCAACGCCCTCGACGAGGCGCTCGCGCTGCCCACCGACTTCTCGGCGCGGATCGCCCGCAACACCCAGCTGCTCATCCAGCAGGAGTCCGGCACCACCCGGGTCATCGACCCGTGGGGCGGCAGCGCGTACGTGGAGAAGCTGACGTACGACCTGGCGCGCCGCGCCTGGAAGCACATCCAGGAGGTCGAGCGGGCGGGCGGCATGGCGCAGGCCATCGACGCCGGCATTCCCAAGCTGCGCGTCGAGGAGGCCGCTGCCCGCACCCAGGCGCGCATCGACTCCGGGCGCCAGCCGGTGATCGGCGTCAACAAGTACCGGGTGGACTCGGACGAGCAGATCGACGTGCTCAAGGTCGACAACTCCTCCGTGCGCGCCCAGCAGATCGCCAAGCTGCGGCGGCTGCGCGAGGAGCGGGACGAGACCGCCTGCCGGGACGCCCTGGAGGCGCTCACCCGGGCCGCGGGCGGCGAGGGCAACCTCCTCGAGCTGGCCGTACGGGCGGCGCGCGCCAAGGCGACGGTCGGTGAGATCTCCGACGCCCTGGAGAAGGTGTACGGACGGCACGCGAGCCAGATCCGTACGATCTCCGGTGTGTACCGCACCGAGGCCGGACAGTCCCCGTCCGTCGAACGCACCCGCACCCTGGTCGACGCCTTCGCCGAGGCCGAGGGCCGCCGACCGCGCATCCTGGTCGCCAAGATGGGCCAGGACGGCCACGACCGCGGCCAGAAGGTGATCGCCACCGCCTTCGCCGACCTGGGCTTCGACGTGGACGTCGGCCCGCTGTTCCAGACCCCGGCCGAGGTCGCGCGGCAGGCCGTCGAGGCCGACGTGCACATCGTCGGGGTGTCCTCGCTGGCCGCGGGCCACCTCACGCTCGTACCGGCGCTGCGCGAGGAGCTGGCGGCGGAGGGCCGCGAGGACATCATGATCGTGGTCGGCGGGGTGATCCCGCCGCAGGACGTGCCGACCCTCCTGGAGATGGGCGCGGCGGCCGTCTTCCCGCCCGGCACGGTCATCCCGGACGCGGCCCACGACCTGGTACGGCGACTGTCGGACGGCCTCGGGCACGAGCTGTGATCGCCCTCGACGCGTACGTCAAGGGCGTGCTCGACGGGAAGCGGGCCGTCGTGGCGCGCGCGATCACGCTCGTCGAGTCCACCCGTCCCCAGCACCGGGCGCTGGCGCAGCAGTTGCTGACGGAGCTGCTGCCGCACAGCGGCCGGGCGCGGCGGATCGGGATCAGCGGTGTGCCGGGCGTCGGCAAGTCGACGTTCATCGACGCCTTCGGCACCCTGCTGACGGGCCTGGGCCATCGGGTCGCGGTCCTCGCCGTCGACCCGTCGTCGAGCCGGACCGGCGGCTCGATCCTCGGCGACAAGACGCGGATGGAGCGCCTCGCCGTGGATCCGGCGGCCTTCGTCCGGCCCTCGCCCACGGCGGGGACGCTGGGCGGGGTCGCCAAGGCGACGCGCGAGTCCATCATCGTGATGGAGGCCGCGGGCTACGACGTGGTCCTCGTCGAGACCGTCGGCGTGGGCCAGTCGGAGACGACGGTGGCCGAGATGGTCGACTCCTTCCTGCTGCTCACCCTGGCCCGCACGGGCGACCAGCTCCAGGGCATCAAGAAGGGCGTCCTGGAGCTGGCGGACGTGATCGCGGTCAACAAGGCGGACGGGCCGCACGAGCGCGACGCCCGGGCCGCCGCCCGCGAACTGTCGGGCGCCCTGCGGCTGATGCACGGCGCGGACGCCGCGTGGACGCCGCCGGTCCTGCACTGCAGCGCCCGCGAGTCGACGGGGCTCGACACGGTCTGGGAACGCCTGGAACAGCACCGCACCCTCCTCGACTCCACGGGCAGGCTCGCCGCCCGGCGCAGGGACCAGCAGGTCGACTGGACCTGGACGATGGTCCGCGACGAGCTGCTCGGCCGCCTGCACGCCCACCCCGCCGTACGCGCCCTGACCCCCGACGTCGAACGCCGGCTCAGGGAGGGCACGTTGACGGCGACCACGGCCGCGGAGCGCCTGCTGCGGGCGTTCGAGGAACCGCCGGAGCGGACCGGGTCCTGACCGCCGCGGCCGGTGCCCGGGAGTAGGCTCCCGGGCACCGGCGCGTTCCATCCGCCCCCCGTCCGGGGTCAGGCGTCGTGCCTGATGATCTTCCGGATCCAGTGCGCGTAGGCGGGCACGTCGGTGTAGAGCCCCGGTCCGGCCGAGCAGGCGGGTCCTGGGGCGCCGGGGCCCGAGGTGGCCCCGATCAGTTCCCACCGCCCGTGCCGGCCCCGCTGGAGTTGCGGCCCTCCGGAGTCCCCGAAGCAGGCCATGGCCCGGGGCACCCGGCTGATCGTGCACAGCCGGGTCCGGTCGGCGTAGCCGGGGGCGCACTCGCCGGCGGTGCCCCTGCGGGTCTCCAGCTCCTGCAGCCGCTCCGCGAAGTTCAGTTCGGTGTCGGAGGTGGTGCCGAACCCCAGGATCCGGGTCGGCGTGCCGGGCCGCCCGGCCCGCTCCGCGATGCGGACGGGCTGCTCGGTGACGGGACGGTCGAGGCGGACCAGAGCGATGTCGTCCTTGTTGGCGGCCTTGCCGTCGCCGTTCACATAGCCGGGGTGGACGACGATCCGGTCGATGGCCCGGACGGTCCCCCCGGACTTCCTCCGCTCGCTGCCGATCCGGACGATCCCGTCCAGCTCGAGCCCGTCGCCCCGCACGCAGTGGGCTGCCGTGAGCACCCACTCCGCTTCGATCAGCGACGCACCGCAGGAGCCGTCGTACAGTCCGTGCTTCGGCGCCGACTCCGGGATCACCGCCATGAACGGGTAACGCTCGGTGGAATCCGTCCCGTTGACGATGGCTCCGGCGCTTCCGGTCATCAGGGTGGCGCAGGTCGCGACGGCGAGCGCGCCGACGGCGGCGGTCCGGGCGGCACGGCGGCCGACTGACGTCATGCTGAACACAGGGGTCCTTTCCTCGTGGATCCGGCTTCGTCCGGGTGGGTCCGTCCACCCTGCGTCGTTCAAGATCCACCGGACCATCCGGGTAGCGGCCCGGATGGGGTGGGGGTATCCCCCTGCACCGCACCCGGGGTGGCCCGTGGACGAAGTCGGTGGGGCGCCCCAGCGCGGTGCGCGCCCCCGGCGGACGAAGATCACTTCACCGGCGCGGGAAGGCGCGCGCCGCACGCAAGGAGTGATCAGCATGCAGCAGAACGGGAAGACGGTCGGCCGACGCGAGGTGCTCGCCCTCACGGGGGCCTTCGCCGCCACGACCCTGGCCACCCCGATCGCCTCGGCCACACCCCGCGCAGCGGCCGCGCCCAGGGACGCCGCCGCAGCGGCCGCGCCCGGGGACGCCGTCGTCGTACGGTCCCTGGAACGGGCCGCGTACCCGCTGCGTTCCACGGAGCCCGGCGGCCGGAGTACGGATCTCCGGGCGCTGAGCGGCATGGTCGGGAGGGCGAAGGTGGTGGGCCTCGGCGAGGCCACGCACGGTTCGCACGAGTTCTTCGCCATGAAGGAACGTGTCTTCCGACACCTCGTGGAGGAGCGGGGGTTCACGACCTTCGCGCTGGAGATGAGCTGGTCGGCGGGGCTCAGGATCGACGAGTACGTCCAGGGCGGCCCCGGCGACGCGCGGCGGGTCGCGGAGGAGACGCTGGCCGGATCCCCGTGGGAGCGTGAGGAGTTCGTCAGTCTGATCGACTGGATGCGCGCGCACAACGACAACCGTCCAGGACACCAGGTCCACTTCATGGGGGACGACCTCGGAGCGCCGAAGCTCGGCGACCACATCTTCGAGCGCGTCCTCTCCTCGGTCCGCCGGAGCCGGCCCGAGGCGCTGCCCCGGCTCACCGAGCTGTACGCCGAACTGCGCCCCCTCGACGACTTCTTCGCCCACCTGCGCGAGCCGCTCGCGCGACGCCAGGAGGCCGCCGCGCGCGCCCAGACGGCGCTCGACCTGGTGACCGGGCACCCGGGAGGCGTCGACCACGCGTGGGCGGTGCAGCACGCCCGGAACATCGCGCAGACCTTCGCCTTCGCCACCGTCGACCTCTCCGACCCGGCCTCGGTCACCGCCGCCGAGCGCCTGCGGGACCGGGCCATGGCCGACAACGTGCTGTGGTGGCATCGCCTGACCGGCCACCGGATGCTGCTGTCGGCGCACAACGGTCACATCGGCTATCTCTCCACGCACCCGGACATGTACCCGAAGACCCAGGGCGCCGTCCTGCGCGACCGTCTCGGTCGCGACTACGCCGCGGTCGGCTTCAGCTTCGCGGGCGGCTCGTTCCTCACCAAGGACACGTCCCTCGACGGCGCCTGGAAGCCGGTCACCGTCCCGGCGGCCCGCCCCGGCATGAACGAGCACACCCTGGACCGGGTCGGCCACCGGGACTTCTACCTGGACCTGCGCACCGCACCGGCCACGGCCCGCGCCTGGCTCGACCGGGCCCGTCCGGTCTACGACGCCGGCTCCACCTTCACCCCCGACCCTCTGCCCGCACTGGCCCTCGGCCGTGCCTACGACGTCCTCATCCACCTGCACCGGGTCCGGACGGCCGACCCGTTGGAGGTCCACCACGGCGGGTGAACCCCCGGTCCACGCGGCGGAAGGCGGCCCGGTAGGCGCTCGGGCGGTGGCCGGTGTGGCGGGCGAACAGCACGGAGAAGGTGCCGGGGTCCTGGTAGCCGACGGCCGCGGCGACAGCGGAGACCGTACGGTCCGTGGTCTCCAGGAGGTGGCGGGCGCGCCGGATCCGGGAGTCCTGCAGATGGGCCAGGGGGCTGCGTCCGGTCTCCGCGGTGAAACGCCGGAGCAGGGTCCGCGTGCTGACCCGGAAGGTGTCGGCGAGCGCGGTGAGGTCGTACCGCTCGGCGAGGTTCTGGTCGAGCCGTCGCATCACACGCTGGGAGAACGCTCCGCCGGGCTGTGGCAGGAGCCGGGGGTCGACGTACGGGCTCTGGGAGGTCCGCGCGTCGTCGACGAGCGCGACCCGCGCCGTGGCCCGGGCCACCCGGCCGCCGCTGTGCCGGCGGATCAGGTCCAGGGCGAAGTCGTACATCGCGCTGAAGGCGGCCGTGGTGGTCACACCCGTGTCGGTGAGGACCAGGCGCTCCGGGCGCACGTCGGCCCGCGGGCAGCGCCGCGCCAGTTCGTCGGCGTACAGCCAGGAGGTGGTGGCCCGGCGGCCGTCGAGCAGCCCGGCCTCGGCGAGCAGGAACGCGCCCACGCACAGGGAGACGACGGCCGTCGTGGCGGCCCGTGCGCGGATCAACGCGATCTCGGGGGCGAGCTCGGCGAGGCGTGCGTCGAGGTCTGCGTCCGGGCCCAGTTCGAAGCCGGGGACGACGAGGACGTCGACCTCGCGCGGCGGACGCACGTCGAGACCGACGCCGCCGGAGGCGTTGACCCGGCGCCGGGGAGAGACGATCGACACCTCGTAGCCGGGCGCGTCGGGTCCCGCGACGTGCGCGGCCATCGTCAACAGGTCGGGCACGCCGAAGACTTCGGAGGCGAAGCAGCCCGGGTAGGCGAGGACGCCGACCCGCAGCCCACCCGACTCCCCCGCCACCGTCCGCGCCCCTCCATCACCGTCACGCACCGCTCGTCGTCCGGTGGCGAGATTACCCCCGAACCTGGCGATCCCGCCCCTCAACGGGCGGCCGCACCGAGGTCCACGCTGTCCCCATGACCGACGATCCGATCACCGATCTCACTCGCCGGAGCATGACAGTGGAGGGGGTGGAGAAGACGGTGTACGTGGCCGGGGACGGGCCCGCGGTCGTGGTGCTGCCCGAGATGCCGGGCATCAGCCCCGACGTCCTCCGGCTCGCCCGCTGGGTACGGGACGCCGGCTTCACCGTCCACGTACCGTCCCTCTTCGGCACCGACGGCGCCCACCCGACGGTCGAGGAGGGCAGGGAGGTCGTCCGTCGCGCCTGCGTCAGCGCGGAGTTCCGTGCCTTCGCCGGTGGCGGCACCAGCCCGGTGACGCGGTGGCTGCGCGGCCTCGCCCGCCAGGCCCACGCCGCCTGCGGCGGGCCCGGGGTCGGCGCGATCGGCCTCTGCTTCACCGGCAACTTCGCCCTCACCATGGCCCTGGAGCCGGCGGTGATCGCCCCCGTGGTCAACCATCCGTCGCTCCCGCTCGACGACCCCGGCGGCCTCGAACTCGACGCGGCGGACGCGCGCGCGGTACGTGACCGGCTGACCCGCGACGGCCTCACCGTCCTCGCGTACCGCTTCGCGGGCGACCGCTGGTGCACGGCCCGCCGCTTCGCCGCCTACCGCGCGCTCCTCGGCGACGCCTTCGACGGCCGCGTCCTCCCGGACAGCGCCGCGAACCCGACCCCACCGCCCTTCTTCGCCGACCTGGTCGGCACCCCCCACAGCGTCGTCACCGCCCACCTGGTCGACGAGACGGGCCACCCCACGCTCGCCGCCCGCGACGAGATCCTGACGTTCCTCACCGAACGCCTACTGCCGCCAGTCCTACCGGGCTCGCCCTCGTCCGCCGACGGCCCCTCGTAGCCGCAGCGGCCGGGTGCGCTGTCGGATTCGACGTGGGGCGAGCGGGCGAAGTCCGGCCGCTGACGGTCCCGGGAGCACAACGCGGCGTGCCGCCCCTCGGAGAGGAGCGGCACGCCGCGTGGCCTGGAGAGCCGCTTGGTCAGAGGCGTCGGTCAGACGCCGTAGGTGAATTCATTCCCGTGGAACGGATTGACCTCCCCCGTCCAAGGATCGATGCCGCTGTCGTAGAGCCGCTGCTCCTCCCGGTTGTGGAGGAACTTGGCCGCTCCGGCCATGCCCCATGCGCCCAGGTCACCGATGGGGCAGACGTCGAACTCCGCGCGCAGGATTCCGAGCAGGAATTCCACCATTCCGCACTCGAACACGCACCACCCGTCGTCCGAGTTGTAGACGGCGACCGGCCAGCTGTCCGGATCGTCACCTGCCGCAACCCAGCACAGCGTATCCGCCGCAACGGTGTCGCCCCAGATGAGCACGTCCTCCAGACGATGCGCGCCGAGGCCCTCCGACGCGTCCGACATCGCGTCCAGTCGCGCCGGATCGAGCCTGGTCACGGCCGTGTAGGGCCGTACCGGACCCGCCACCGACGGCAATCTCACCGAGATCGTCTCCTGGACGGTTCCCCGTCCATAACGCGCGACGAATTCCATGTAATCGCGCGGAAACCGGCTGCCGTACGCGTGCTCGACGCTGTCCCAGTCGACGACGTCGCCCGCGTGGAGACCGGGAGGCAGGGCCGACTGCAACTGCTCGCTCAACTCGCTCATTTCTTCCTCTGACTGCCGATCGGTCACTAGTCGCCCGGCCCGAACGGAACGGGGCCCCGAATTCGTGGATCAGTGACGCGGCCGATGTTCCGCCATTTCCTGTCGTTCAGGCTGAACATCTCGTTCTCTATGGTCACGTCGAACGAGACTCCCGGGCTGCCGTCGCGGTGGTAGCCGGTGGCCTGCATCCGGTAGGTGGTCGGCACGGTCCGCGGACCCTCGTAGTGGGGCGTGACGCGGTAGTGGACCACTTGCCCCTCCTTCTTCACGGCCTTCGACACCCGACCTTCATAGGTTTCCATGTGAACCGGTTTGCCGGGATCTCCGGGAGCATTGGGGGCCGCGTTGGCCGCGCGTGAGCACGTGGACAGGTTCCGAAGGTCCCTTCCGCTTCCGCCGAGAGTCTTCGCCAGGAGGTGGCAGGCATTGCGCCACATGTGTGTGCTGTCGCGGTTACCGAGGACCTTCGCATAGCGATAGGCCCACTTATAGCCGGGCGGCCTCACACTGGGGTCCGTCTCCGAGCCGGGGTGTGCCTCGATCCACTCCTTGGTGAGGCAGGCCTCGATACCCGTGGCACGCGACCCCTGGGCGGTGTCCAGGTCACCGAGTTCGCGCCACCCCTCGCCGTTCCGACGGCAGTCCCTCGAATCGTCCTGATCCGTGTCGGTGGCGGGTCGGCCGTCCATGGGATCGGTCACCGCGGGGGCGAACACGGCCACGGCTGCGGCGTCCAGCAGGGCCTGGGCCGTGATGGTCGCGGCGATCGGCTGGGAGGCGGACAGGGTGGTCGCCGTGCCGGCGGCCGTGTCCCAGGCGATCCGGGGCAGGTGCGTCGGGGCGATCGGCGGGTTCTTGCCTCGATTGACGTTCTGCGGCACGGCCGGTTTCGGCGGCTTGGTGGAACGCACCGGCGTCCGTGTGCCACCGCCACCGCCACCCCCGTGGGCCGTGCTCCGGCCCCCGCCGTAGCCACTGCCGTGGGAGTACGAGCCGGGCCGGTAGTTCCGGGCGAAGTTCCCGAAGGAGTTCCAGGAGCCGCTGAACCCCTTCCGGAAGCCGCGGGTGAACGAGTACCCGGACGGCGGCCCGCTCGGTGCGGGCGACGGCTTGCTGATCTCGCCGCGGCCCCGGGCGCAGCGAGCCCGCTCCCACGCGTTGGCGTTGCAGGAGGCCCCGACATCACCGATGCTGTCGTGGCCGGCGACATAGGCCTCGAAGAACGTGCACCTGACCGGCCCGGATGCCTTCCTGAGCCACCAGCTCAACTTGAGCCTCGGGCGCGGGTCGAAGCAGTCCAGGACGGAGTGGCCCGTCGGGTCGATCCCGTTCATCGGACTCGCGTTGGCGTACGTGTAGCGGTTCGCCTGGACCGAGGGGTCCGGGTCGAGCTGCCAGGTGTCGCGGCTGGTGAACCCACCGGTGCCCGGCTGGTACCAGCGGGCGGCCATGTTCACCTCGCCGGTGGACGCGTCCGTCCAGCCCGACTGGTAGCCGAGCGACGGGTTCGCGCCCGCCGAAGCGGTGACGTTGCCGAAAGAGTCGTACGCCCGCGAGGACGTGACGGACGTGCCGTCCGCGGACAGGCTCGCGATCACATCGGTGTGCCGGTCGGTGACGGCCAGCCGTGCCGAGTCCGCGGACCCGGTGACGGCGCTGGCGAGCAGCGACCCGCCGGGGGCCCGACTGTACGTGGACGTGCCGTCCCGGACCAGGTCGTTGGAGGCCCCGTCGTAGCTGAAGGAGTTCTCGCCACCGGTCATGACCCGGTCGAGGGAGTCGTACGTGAAGGTGCTCGTCCCGTTGCCGACCGTCCGCTCGAAGGCGTCCGAACTGACGCTGCGGGAGGGTCCGTTGGTGTCGGTGACGCCCTGAAGTGTGCCGCGTGCGGAATAGTCGAAGGTCTGGGTCCCCCAGGTCTGGACCCGGTTGCGGGAGTCGTAGGTGGCGGTGATGTCACCCTTCTTGGTCAGGTTGCCGGCCTTGTCCCACGTGAACGCGGTGGTGGCGCCGCCGGCCGTCTCGGAGGTCATGCGGCCTGCGAGGTCGTAGCCGTAGGTCCGTTCCCCTGCGCCCGCCGTACCGGTGGTGGTCTTCCTGACCATCCGGTTGTCGAGGTCGTAGGCGTAGGACGTGCCCTGGACTGCGGCGCCCGTGCCGGTGTTCTTGAGGCTGTCGTCCGCGAGCCGGCCCAGAGCGTCGTACGTGTAGGAGCGCTTCGAACCGACCGACCAGGTCCCGTCGGCCGCCGGACGTGCGTACTCCTGGGCGGTCGGGCGACCGGCCGCGTCGTACTCGCTGCGCACCCGGGTGCCGGTGAGCGGGTCGGTGGTGGTGTCGAGGCGGCCGCCCGCGTCGTACGTGAAGGCCGTGGTGCCCGCCACGTCCGTGCGGGAGGTCATCCGGCCGTCCGCGTCGTACGCGTACGAGGAGCTGCCGCCCGGACCCTCGCTGGACAGCAGCTGGCCGCGGTCGTTGTAGGCGTACGTGTTGCCCGCCAGGATTCCGTCGCCGCCCGCGCCCGTCATCCGGCCGGCCAGGTCGTACGAGAGCGAGCGGGGCCTGGTCGCCGCGGCGGTGCCGGATCCGGTCTCACCGGTCAGCCGATCCAGCTCGTCGTACGTCCGCTTGCGCTTGACGTTGCCGGGGAGCAGCTCGGTGACGACCCGGCCGGCCGCGTCGTAGACATTCGTCCACGTACGGTTGGCCGGCGAAGAGTGCTGCGCCGTGCTCGGCTCGATCGTGGACTCGGGCAGACCCCACACGTTGAACGTGTAGTACGTGACCTTGCCGCGGCCGTCGGTGAGGCGCGTGCGGTTGCCGGCCGCGTCGTAACCGAAGGTCGTCGTGATCGAGTCGGTCGCGGTGACCGGCTCGACCTGCTTCGTCGTGCGGCCGAGGGCGTCGTACGTGTAGGTGCGGCGCGCACCGGTGGCGGAGACCGACGCAGTGACGTTTCCGTCGGCGTCGTACTCGGTCGTGGAGGTGCGCAGCGCGGTCGTGCCCGTGCCGTAGTCCGTCACCGAGACCGGGCTGCCGGCGAGGTCGTACGCGGTGACGGTCCTGCGGCCGGTCGCGTCCTTCCCCTCGGTCTGCCGTCCGAGTCCGTCGTAGACGGAACTGCTGACGCCGCCGGCCGGGTCGGTGACCGTCAGGGTCTGACCGGCCTTGTCGTAGGTCGCGGTGGTCACGCGCCCGCCCGGGGTGGTCGAGGCGACCTGGTTGCCCGCGTCGTCCCAGGTGAAGCGGGAGACGAGGTTCTGCGGAGTGGGCTTGCGCTCGACGGTCGTGCCGCTGAGCTTGCGGCCCAGTTCGTCATAGGTGGACTCGGTGCGTGCTCCTGTCGGGTCGGTCACGGAGAGCGGCAGACCGGTCGGGGTCCAGGTGTAGGTGAAGACCCCGCCGCCGGACAGGGCCGTGGCGGTGCCGTCCAGCGAGGCGGTGCGCGAAGCCTGGAGGCCCTGCGCGCCGCCGGTGACCGCCGGATCCGTGGCACGGACCAGGTGGCCCAACTGGTCGTACTGGTAGGAGCGGGTACGGCCCAGCGGGTCGGTCGTGGAGGCCACGTTGCCCAGCTGGTCGTACGTGGTCCGGGTCACGGCCGTGATCGGCGCGCTCGCACCCGGCGGGGTGTAGTCGGGCAGCGTGACCGCCACCGCGCGCCCCAGCTTGTCGGTCTCCGTACGGGACACCAGGCCGCGTGTGTCCCGCGCCTCGGTGGCCTCGCCGAAGGTGTTGTAGCCGACCAGGGTCCGGGGGGTGACGGCGGCCGCCGCCCCGCCGTTCTCCTCGGCCTGGACGGGCGGCGCCGTCGTCTCGACCAGCCGGCCGAGGACGTCGTACCGCGCGGTGCCGGTGTTGCCCCGCGGGGTGACCTGGGTCAGCGGGAGGCCCCGCTGGTCGAACGTGCCCGAGGTGACACGGGTGGTGGTTCCGTCGGTGAGGGTCTCCTTCGTCGGGTTGCCTGCCGCGTCGTACTCGGTCGTGGAGGTCAGCCGGCGGCCCGAGGCATCGACCGACTGGGTCGACTCGGTCACCCGGTCGTCCGCGTCGTAGGCGGCGGTCGTGACCCGGTTCAGGCCGTTCGGGTCGAACACCGAGCGGGTGACCCGGCCGGTGGCGTCGACGGTGCTGACCGTCGTGCGGCCGCCGCTCGCGGTCTGCGAGACGGCGTTGCCCGCCCCGTCGTACACGGTCGACCCGAGGACGACGTCCTTCTTCGAACCGTCGGACTGGGTGACCTGCTTCGCCGTGCTGGAAGCCGTCAGACCGTCGTCGTAGTAGGTGTAGGCGGTCGTCGCGCCCATCGCGTCCGTCGTCGCGGCCAGCCGGCCCGCCGGGTCGTACGCGTGCGAGACCAGGACGAGGTCGCGGGTCTCCCCCGAGGGGTCGCCCGTCCAGTCCTTCAGTACCGACTCGGCGAGCCGGCCGCGCTTGGTGAACGCGTGCGTGACGACGTTGCCCGCCGGGTCCGACTCGCGGACCACCCGGCCCAGCGCGTCGTGTACGAACGCCGACTCGTTGCCGGCCGCGTCCGTGACGCCATCGTTGAGGCCGAGCGTGTTGTAGCGGTAGGTCGTCGTACGGGTGGCGTCGCCGCCCGTGGTGTCTTCCGTCGACTCGCTGAGCAGCAGACCGTCCGCGTCGTACGTGCGGGAGATCCGCGCCGTGTGCGTGACTCCGGTGATCTCGTTCTTCACGCCGGGGCCGGTCTCGGAGGAGATCCGGGACCGCGTGTCGTAGGCGTACGAGGTCGTGACGCCGTTCGGGTGCGCGTCGGAGATCTGGGTCTCGGTCAGCTTCCGGCCGATGCCGTCGTACGTGTACGTGGTGGCGTGACCGGAGGGCGCGGTGGTACGAGCCAGGTCGCCGTTGGCGTAGTACGCGTAGGAGACGGTGGCGCCGCCGGCGCTCCGGGCGGTCGCCACCAGGCCGGACGGTGTGCTGCCGCCGCCGACGGCCGGTTCGCTGCCGTCGGTGTACGCGGTCCGGCTGGTGCGGCCGTCGGCGAGGGTGACGGTGTCGGTCAGACCGAGTGGCGTGTAGGTGGTAGTGGTGCGGTAGCGGTTGTCGGCGGGGCCGCTGGAACGGGCGTCGCGCACCTCGGTCGGCTTCCCGTTGCGGAGGTCGAGCGGGTCGGCTGCGTTGTGGTGGTACGCGATGAACGAGGTCCAGCAGGAGTCGGCGTCACGGCAGGTGGTGCTGGAGACGGCATTGCCGCGCTCGTCGTGGCCCGTGGTGGTGGTGTGCCCGTTGGGGTCGGTGACGGTACGGAGGAAGCCCCCGGTGTCGTAGCCGTAGGTGGTCAGACCGCCGTCGGCATCGGTCGTGGCGGTGCGGCGCCGGCCGCGGATCTCGTCGTACGTGTTGGCGGTCTTCGCTCCGGTGGGGTCGGTGACCGTGATGGTCGAGGACAGGGTGGAGCCGGCGGCGAACGCGCGGGCCTTGTACTGGTCGGCGACCTGCTCGGCGGTCAGGGCGTGCCGGTAGACCGCGGCCTCGTCCAGCTCTCCGGTGAAGTGGCTGATGTCGCCAGGAGAGGAGGGCCAGCTCTTGGCGAAGCCTGCACCCAGGTAGGTGCGGCTGTTGGACTGGTGGTTGACGGGTGCGCCGGTCTTCGTGGCGACCTGGGCACCGTCCAGGTAGAGGGTCTGGGTCCCGGACTTCGCCGTGATGACGGCATGGTGCCATTCGTTGTCCGTCACCGTGGCGGCGGACGCGTTGGAGGCGCCGATGGCTCCGCTGGAGTAGTACTCGCCGTGGAGCTTCCCGTCGACGCCGACGTACAGCACGGGTGTCCAGGAGCCGGTGACGGCCGTGGCCCCGGCGATCGGCGCCGACTGGTCGGAGACCAGGACGCCGGGCTTGCCGGTGCGGAACCAGATGCCCACCGAGACGTCCCCGCTCGTGGTGGTGAGGGCGGGGAGTTCAGCGTGGCCGTCGCCGTCGAAACGGACGGCGGATCCGTCGCCAGGGCCGAAGGCGCCGGTGCTGCCGAGCACGGCCTTGGTGTACGTGCCGTGGCCCGCGTTGGCGGCGACTCGGCTGGTGACGGTGGTGCCGGCGGTCTCGTCCAGGCTCCAGTAGCCGGCCGGCGAGGCACCAGTGACCGCGCCGCGGTACTGGTCGCCGCTGCCGGAGGTCAGACGGGTCCGCGCCTTGTAGTGGTCGGCGACCGAGGCGGCGGTCAACTCCTTGCTGTACAGGGCCGCTTCGTCGAGCTGCCCGCTGAAGTACCGGGTGCCCGCGGGCCGTCCGTCCCAGTCGGGGTTCGCGTAGCCGGCGCCGAGGTAGGCCTGCGCGACCGTCTGAGCCTTGATCGCTCCCGGCAGGCTGCCGACCTTCGCGCCGTCGAGGTACAGCGTCTGGCCGGCGGGCCCGCCGGTGAGGGCGGCGTGATGCCACTTGTTGTCGGTGACGGCCGCCGGGGTGACGACGGCGGTGCCCTTGACGCCGTTCCACAGCTTTCCGCGGAGCTTGCCGGCCCCGTCGATGAGGAGGCTGGGGTTCCAGGCGGTGGGGGTGGCGCCGAGCTCGGCGTTCTGCAGGCCGGTCAGGACGCCGTCGGCCTTGTCGGTGCGGAACCACAGCTCGACGGTGAGCGCGGTGTCGCCGGCGAGGGGCTCGGCGGGGAAGTCGACGGCGCCGGTGGTGCCGTCGAGGGTGATGGCGGCGTCGTCCCCGTCGAGGAAGGCGCCGGTCTGGCCGAGGGTCACGCCGTCGCGGTAGGCGCCGTTGCCTCCGCTGGACACCTCGTCGGCCGCCGCGACACCGCTGGTGTCGCCCAGCCGCCAGTAGCTGACCGGCCCGGAGCCGAGCACGGCGTCCGCGTAGGCCTGCGAGCCGGCGGCGTACGTGGGCGCGGACACCGACCAGGTGCCGCCCCGGGCGTCGGTGACCTGCGTGGTGCGCTCGGAGTCGGTGTCGTAGACCACCTGGTCCCCGGTGCGGCCGGAGGGCAGGGTGACCCTGCTCAGCTTGGCCGTGCCGGTGCGTGCCGCGTGGTGGGCGCGGACGGTCGCCGGATCGAGGGCCCGCTGGTAGACGGCCACGTCGTCCATGAGGCCGGTGAAGTGCCGTACGCCCTCGGGGCTGATGCCGTCCCAGTTGGCCTTGGAGTAGCCGGCGCCGAGGTACGTGTACGTCTTGTCGAAGTGGTGCACTGGACCGGAACGGGTGCCGACCGCCGTGCCGTCGAGGTACAGGGTCTGGCTGGTGCCGGTGCTGGCGAGGACCGCGTGGTGCCAGGCGTCGTCGGTGACGGTGTCCGTCGAGCCGAGCGGGGCGAACCAGCCGTCGGACTGCTCGAAGGCGCCGCGCAGCCGGCCCGCGCCGTCCACGGCGAGGACCGGGTTGTAGTACCCGGGCTTCGTGTCCTCCAAGGCCTTGTTCTGGAAGCCGACGAGAACACCCGGCTTGGTGGTCTTGAACCACAACTCCACGGACAGCACGGTGGAGCCGGACAGCGTCGTGTCGGGCAGCTCCACGTGCGAGTCGGTGCCGTCGAACGAGGCCGCCTTGTTCCCGGTGCCGGCCGGCGCCCCGGCCGCGCCGAGGGTCACGTCGCGGTAGCGGGCGGCGTTGCGGCCGGTACGGGAGACGGCCTGGCTGGCCGCGTTCTCGCCGTCGGTCTCGTCGAGCCGCCAGAAGGACGTCGGGTTGGCGTCCAGGACCAGGCTGCGGGCATGCGAGCCCGCCGTGTACCCGTACTCCGTGCACCGGGTCGTGGAGGCCGGCGGGCAGACCTTGGTCAGCAGGTCGCCGGTGTAGCTGTATGTCCAGGTCAGCGCGGGGGCCAGCGGGCCGACGGCATCGGTGGACGCGGCGGCCACGTGCTCGCCCTCCCAGGTGAAGGACAGGGAGCGCCCGGAGGTGACGTCGGTGGCCCTGGTGAGCCTGCCCGCGGTGTAGGTGAGCTCCTGCTCGCGGCTGTGCCCGTCCTTGACCCGGGTCAGGCGCCCGGAGGCGTCGAAGGTGTAGAGGGCCGCGGAGGCGTCCCGCAGCGTCCAGCCGCCCCCGGTCGCGGAGGTGAGGACGCCCAGCGAGCCGGAGGGGGCGCTGTAGCTGCCGTCGGTGTTGCGGCCGAAGCGGATCTGGGCGCCGTCACCGCTGGTGACGACCACGCTGCCGTCGCCCTCGGCCGCGGCGCGCATGTCCCACCGGGTGGCCCAGCCCGCGCCGAAGACGTTGGTGGTCCGCGGGTCCTGGGAGTTGTACGTACGGGTGACCGCGAGTTCGGGGCCGATCGTGGGGACGGCGGCGTCGGTGGCCGCCGTGACGTAGTTGCCTGCGCGCTCGCCGAAGCTGCGGCCGCTGTCCGAGCCGCCCAGGTGGGAGGTGATCGCGGGCTGCGGGACCTGGGTCGTCAGCAGTGCCGGTCCGGGCCGGGCGGACCGGTCCTTGCCGTCGTGGGCGTACGCGTACCAGGCGTACGTCTTGAACCAGCTGAGCCAGCCCGAGGGCACGGTCCAGGACTGCGAGGGGCCCGGTGTGGAGCTGCGGCAGTTCTTGCGCGCGTCCTTGCCTTCGACCTCGCATATCTCGAACTGGTGGGTG
This sequence comes from Streptomyces sp. NPDC047981, assembly GCF_040653315.1. NCBI lineage: Bacteria > Bacillati > Actinomycetota > Actinomycetes > Kitasatosporales > Streptomycetaceae > Streptomyces > Streptomyces sp. NPDC047981. The sequence goes on from NZ_JBEZNQ010000056.1 coordinate 35,859, forward strand.
AGCGCGCCGGGATGGCGGTCCTTGTCCGCCGCGGAGGCCCAAAGCGTCGGCGTCAGGGTGTCGGTGACGGTTCCGCTGGGCGGCGCCGCACCGGTGAGGTACGGCGGAATGTTGACGGCCTCGAACCTCATCGCCGCACCGGGGACGCCGTCCGCGGCGAAGCTGGTGACGCCGTAGTCGTCCATCGTCCACACCAGCGTGTACGTGGCCGGCGCGAGCGGTGCGATCTTGGCGTCCAGAGTCACGGACGAGCCGGGCGGAACGTCCTCGGGCATCGGCGTCCACCGGATCCTGCCCCAGTCGCCGATGAGCTTGCCCGCGCTGTCGTACAGGTCGTAGCGCAGCTTGATGTTGCCGTCCTTGGGCCAGGTCTGCTGGCCCCGGTTGGTGACGGTGACCTTGAACGTGCCCTCGGAGGTGGCCGTCATCGGGGTGACGAAGCTGCCGAGCTGATACGTGGCGCCGTACTTCGACCAGGTGATGTCGAGGCTGGGCTTGCCGTTCGGGTAGTCGTCGGAGCCGAACTGCTTCCAGCTCTTGGAGTCCGTGGCGGATGCCTTGACGGCGAGGCCGTAGTGCGGCTTACGCCCGTGGGTCCAGTCGTCGACGAGCTGCCGGCCGGCCGCGCCGAGAGAGACCGCCTCCCAGGCGGCCGGCCCGCACGGGTAGCCGGTGGAGCCCTCCGGGCGCCAGCCGTGGGCGAAGGACTTCGAACCGAGCGCCGGTCCGGTGGACGGCCCCGGCCAGGAGGACGTGGTGCTCTCCGACCAGTTCGAGGTGATCTGGTGGACGGTGACCGGGCGGGCCGTGCACGAGTACGACCAGGTGTTGTAGAGCGCGAGCTTCGCGTCGATCACCCAGGCGTTCTTCAGGGAGCCGGTGTTCAGCCCGTTGAAGCGCAGGAACGAAGCCGCCTTGTGGCCGCCGCCGTCATAGGTGCCGGCCTTCAGGAGGGTGTCGGTGGAGAAGTTGGTGGTGTACGGGTGCTGGACGTACGTGCCGGACGCCGCCTGCACACCGGTGACCGACGGGTCCACCCGGACGGGGAAGACGCGTTCGGGCGCCCTGAGCCACTTGTCGTCGAGGGTGACGACGAGGATCTGGCGACCGGCCTCCTCGGCGAGCCCGTACCTGACCCCGTCCGAGACGACGCCCTGGTTCGCGCCGGGCTGCCGCTTCGCGTCTTCCATCCAGCCCGCGGGCATCCGGGCCCGCTCCTTGCCCTGCGCGTCGATGAACGCGACGCCGCCGTGGCCGTCGAGCCGCGCCGTCAGGCCCTGGAGGTCGAGCGGGAAGCGCCACCGCGTCGGAGCGTCCGCGGCCCTGAGGACCAGGGTCTCCTTCGCGCCGGTGTCGCCTGCAGCCAACTCCAGGTCGGCGGACGGGCGGATGCCGGCGTAGGTGACGGTGTTGCCCTCGGCACGGCCCCTGGTGTGCGCCGCACCCTCGACTCCGTACCCCACGGCCGTCCGGTCACCCGTGCCGATACGCACCAGGGTCCGGGCGTCCGCGTGTTCGGCGAAGCGGACTTCACGGGTGGTGGAGCGGGTCTGCCAACCGGCGGCGGAGCCCGGGACGGCCGCGGTGTCGCGGGCGGCCTTGGCGGATCCGGCGCTCAGGCCGGTCTTGGCGTCGGCGCCGGTCTTCGGGGCGGCGCCCCCTGCAACCGAGGGCTGCGCGACGAGCCGGTTGTCGATCGGGGTCCAGGATCCGTTGGGCGTCCGGTGGTTGACAGGCTCGTTGTAGAAGCGGGTGGTGAAGGTGCCGTCGGGGTTGCTGAACGTGCGGGCGTTCTCCCGCCGCTCGCCGGCCACCTCGACGCTCGCCTCGGCGTCGAAGCCGGGCGCGGTCCTGCCGCCCTCGGCGGGCCGGGGCGGCGTGGTCCGGGAGAAGGGGACCGACGCCGGCGGCTTGGGTTCGCCCGGCAGTCGGACCGCTGCGGTCCCGGCATCGGCGGGCAGTTCGCCGGGGGCGGTCAGCGGACGCTTGCGGCCCCCCGGCGCGAGGGAGTCGGTGGTATCCCCCGACGCGTGGTGGGCACGGCCGCGGGCAGAACCCCAGTCCTGGTGGGGAAGCGGCCCAGGGCCGGGTCTCGCCTGTGCGGCTGCCCAGCGGCCGAAGGCCTGCGCGGGGTATTCGATGCCCGCGAGAACAGCCAGGCAAAAGGCGAGTAAGAGAACAAGAGTACGCGTGCTGCGCATGCTGACGCCCCCCAGACAGGTGATCAAGTCGGTCCGGGCGCAAGGTAGTCGAGTTCCTTAACTAAGTTCAATGGCCTCTTGAACTTTGTGCAGGAACTCACCGAACTTTCTTCGGACCCATGGATCTGCCGTAGGGTCACGACATGGCCCGGGTAGCACTGACCATGGAGCGGATCACGGCGACAGCCATCGAGCTGCTCGACGACGAGGGACTCGACGGCCTCAACATGCGCGCCCTGGGGAAGCGGCTGGACGTTGCGGCGACCGCCGTCTACTGGCACGTAAGGAACAAGGACGACCTCGTCCGCGTGGTCGGTGACGAAGTGTGGGCCGAAGTGGCCCTGCCCGACCTGGACGCCCCCCCCTGGCGAACCGCCGCCAAGGAGATGGCCTTCAGCCTGCACGGCATGCTCGGCCGGCACCCCTGGCTGGTGCAGGCCTTCGGCTCACACCTCTTCTACGGTGACCGCAAGGCCCGCCATGACGCGCACCTCCTCGCCCTCTACGAGAAGGCGGGGTTCACCAGTGCCGCGGCGGACCGCGCCTCGGCGACCGTGTTCACCTTCGTCCTGGGCAATGTCCTGGGAGCCTCGGCCGCCACGACGCTGACCCGGCGCCTGACCCGGCAGGGCCGGGACCCCGAGAAGGAGATCGGGGAGTTCATGGAGCAGGCGACCCTGGTCGCCTCGCGGTACCCCGAACTGCGCAGCCGGCTGAAGACGCCGGGCGCGGAGTTCGCCGAGGCTCCGGAGCGGACCTTCGAGTACGGCCTGGACTCGCTGTTCGACGCCTTCGAGGCCCAACTCGACACAGAGCGAAGCGGTGCGGACCCCACAGCGAGCTGAAACAGGCCCCGCGAAGGTCGGCACCAAGATGGCGCAGCGATCTTCAGCTGCTTGCCCGACCGGCTGACCCGCAGCCGCGCGAAGCGACACGGCGCCGCCGCGACGACGGCCACCGCGGGCGTCCCGCCGACCGTCCGCCCCGACGGCATCGCTGCGACCATCCGCGCCCAGACACACGAAAAGCCGCCCTCCCATGGATGAGAGAACGGCCTCCGACCTGCGTTTCCGCACAGTCGGGACGACAGGATTTGAACCTGCGACCCCTTGACCCCCAGTCAAGTGCGCTACCAAGCTGCGCCACGTCCCGGTGCCCGTCTGACCTGGGGTTTCCCCCGGCCGAACGCGCATGAGAACAATACCGCACTTCCGTGGGTGGTCACGAACCGCTTTAAGGGTTGACCTCAAGCGAGCTTGAGGTTGCACCGTGGGTGGCATGACGAACACGGACATCGACCGGCTCCACGGCCTCATGGGCCTGATGACCGGCGACGAGAAGCACTCGCCCGCCGCCACCTCCACCCTCGACGCGCTCTGGGTGCTCTACGACCGGGTGCTGCGGGTGTCGCCCGAGACCGTGGAGGCGGCGGACCGGGACCGGTTCCTGCTGTCGAAGGGGCACGGGCCCATGGCGTACTACGCCGTCCTCGCCGCCCAGGGCTTCTTCCCCGAGGAGCTGCTCACGGGCTTCGGCTCGTACGACTCGCCCCTCGGGCACCATCCCGACCGGACCCTCGTGCCCGGTGCCGAGATCGGCAGCGGGTCGCTGGGGCACGGACTGCCGCTCGCCGTCGGGAGCGCGCTCGGGCTGCGGGCGCGCGGGGTCCCCGAGGCGCGGGTGTGGGTGCTCATCGGGGACGCGGAGCTGGACGAGGGCAGCAACCACGAGGCCATCGCGTACGCCGGGTCCGTGGGACTCGAGCGGCTGCACACGCTCGTGATCGACAACGGCTCGGCCACCCACGGCTGGCCCGGCGGGATCGCCTCGCGGTTCGAGGCCGCCGGCTGGTCCGCCGAGACCGTCGACGGGCGGGACCACGAGGCGCTGTACGCCGCGTACACCGCACCCCACCCCGGGCGCCCGCGCGCCGTCGTCGCCCGCGTCGAGCCCAAGAACGCCTGATCAGCCGTCCGAGACCACGAGACCCACTGAAGGAGACCCTTCCATGGACACGATGCGTGACCGTTTCATCGCGACCACCGGCCGCCTGCTCGACGAGGACCCGCGGCTCGCGGTCGTCCTCGCCGAGATCAGCATGGACGGATTCCGGGAGGCCGAGCGGCGCCATCCGGACCGGGTGATCAATGTCGGGATCCGCGAGCAGCTGCTGATCGGCGCGGGCGGCGGGCTCGCGCTCGCCGGGATGCGGCCGGTGCTGCACACGTTCGCGAGCTTCCTGGTCGAGCGGCCCTTCGAGCAGATCAAGCTGGACTTCGGGCACCAGGGTGTGGGCGGTGTGCTGGTGAGCGCGGGCGCCTCCTACGACTGGCCGGCAGGCGGGCTGACGCATATGGCGCCCGGCGACGTGGCCCTGCTCGACACCCTCGACGGCTGGGCGATCCACGTCCCCGGCCACCCGGACGAGGCGGAGGCCCTCGTGCGGCAGGCGGCCGCGGGCGACGGCCTCGACTACGTCCGGCTCTCCGTCCAGTCCAACAGCGCCGCCCGTCCCGTCTCCCCCGGTTTCAGCACGGTCCGCGAGGGGCGCGCGGGCGTGGTCGTCGCGGTCGGGCCGCTGCTCGACAACGTGCTCGCCGCGACCGAGGGCCTCGACGTGACGGTCCTCTACACCACCACCGTGCGACCCTTCGACGCCGAAGGCCTGCGCCGGGCGGTCGACGGAGCGCGGCCGGACGTCGTCCTGGTGGAGCCGTACCTGGCCGGCACGTCGACCGCCGCCGCGGGCGACGCCCTCGCCGCGGTCCCGCACCGGGTCCTCGGGCTCGGTGTCGCCCGCCGGGAGCTGCGCCGCTACGGCACCCTCGACGAGCACGTCGCGGGGCAGGGCCTCGATCCGGCCGGGCTGCGCGAGCGCGTCTCGGCCTTTCTCGGCCTCTGAGCGAGCCGGAACCGGGCCGCGGGCCCTCAGCCCGCCTCCGGTGGCACGCCGACCTCCGGATACTGGTCCCGCAGCCGGCGCGAGGCGGCCTGACGCCAGGAATCGGCCAGGATGGCGCGGAGCTCGTCCTCGTCGTCAAGGGCGCCGATCCGGACACGTATCCAGGCATAGCCGTCGTCGTGGCCCTCCCGGACGAAGAACTTGGCGGGCTCGGAGGCGAGCAGTTCCGCACGCTCCTCCTTGGGGCATTTCACCCCCATCGCCTCATCGTCGTCGTCCAGCGAGGCGAAGATCTTGCCGCCCTGGCCCGCCCGGAAGGTGGGCATGCCCCAGGCGAGCTTCTCGAACGCCCCGGGCAGCGAGAGCGCGATACGGCGTACGTCGTCGGCGGTGGCCATACGTCGACCGTACGACGCCCCACTGACAGCGACACCCGGTCCGCCGACCGCAGACCGCGGACCCGCCGACCCGCCCACCGCAGACCGCAGACCCGCAGACCGCGCTGATCGGCCGCGCGTGCGCCGGAGCGCGCCCCCTTCACTCCCTGTAGCGCGCCCCGGCGCCGCCCAGTGCACTCGTACGCCGCCCGTCGGCCGCCGACCCGAGGGTTCACGCACACCCGGCCGCACGATTCCGGCCCCGTCCGCATATCGGGACGCTTCCGAGATGCCGACCCTGTGGTGAACAGGTGACGGATGGGGCGACACCGACCCCCTCAAGGCCATATGCCCTCGACCGGTTTGCCCTTGGCATGTGGCAGAAAGATGCCCACGGGGAATGCCCTGGTGACCGACTCGAACAGGTCAACTCCCTCCGAAACACAGTCAGTTGCTGGCGTCAACCACTCCGGTTTGAGACAAACTCGGTGGCGATATTGCTCCGCCCCGTAAAGATCAACACCATGAAGTGTCGGCCTGTTCGGGACGGGACCACCGCCGATGCACGATCTGCTCGAACACTCGATCGAGCAGATGACAGCAGGGGAGGACTCGCGTGGACAGCTACTTCAGCAGTCGACTTCATCATCAACTCCGAGCACAGGTGAGGGACTTCGCAGAGCGTGAGGTTCGGCCGCGGATAGCCGAGATGGAGGCGTCCCGGTCCGTGCACCACGAACTGTCCCGGCTGATCTGCGAGCAGGGCTGGCTGGGCGCCACGATCGGCCAGGAGTACGGCGGAATGGGCGCAGGTCATCTGGCCAAGACCATCATCATCGAGGAACTCTCGCGCGTCAGCGGCGCGATGGGCGCCATGGTGCAGGCCTCCCAGCTCGGCACCGCGAAGATCGTCCATTTCGGCAGCGACGAGCAGCGCAAGACCTGGCTTCCGGCCATCGCCGCCGGCGAGTGCCTGCCGACGATCGCGGTCACCGAGCCCGAGTCGGGCGGGCATGTCCTCGGGATGAGCGCGACCGCGGTCCGCGACGGCGACGGCTACGTCCTCAACGGCAGCAAGGTCTTCGTGGGCAACAGCCACGTCGGTCATCTGCACGGCGTGGTGGTCAGGACCGGTCCTGGGTCGAAGGGACTGACGGCCTTCCTGGTCGAATCCGATCGCCCTGGCTTCAGGATCGGTCCCCAGCAGGCCGCGATGGGCCTGCACGGCTTCAGCTTCGGCGAGCTCTTCTTCGAGAACTGCCGGGTCCCGGCGGCCAACCGGCTCGGTGACGAGGGCGACGGCCTGTCCGTCGCGTACTCCTCCAGCGTGCTGTACGGCCGGGCCAACCTCACCGCCGTCTCCCTCGGCATCCACCAGGCGATCCTGGAGGAGACGACCCGGTTCTGCGCGGAGCGCCTCCGTTACGGCAAGCCCCTGCACCACCTGCCGACGGTCAAGCTGAAGCTCGGCCAGATGCAGTCGCGGCTCATGACGGCCCGGCTCGCCGCGTACCACGCCGTCCATCTTCTCGACCAAGGCCTGTCCTGCGACGCCGAGTTGATGAACGCCAAGCTGGTGAACGTCGAATCGGCGATCGACTCCGGTCGCAACGCCATGGAGATCCACGCGGCCGCCGGGCTCTTCACCGACCGGCCGATCGAGCGCTACCTCCGCGACGCGCACCACATCTTCGCCCCGGCCGGCACCTCCGACATCCAGCTGCTGCGCCTCGCCGAGGTCGCTCTCGGCCAGGACAAGGGGAGTTGGTCGGAGCGCCTCGCCGACCTGCTCAAACTGGAGCCGGTACACGCATGACCGATGATCACAGACACAGAAGCGCCCCGGCACGGCTCCTATGAGAGCCGTCCCGGGGCGCCATCGCTTCGGCACGTTCCTCCCCGCTCCGCACGCCACGCGGGCTCAGATCAGGCCGTCCTCTCGACGGTGGATCTGCTCCACCAGCTCCGCGGCGAGCGACTTGATGGTCTCCAGACCGGCCCGGCCCCACGGTCGTACGTCCGTGTCGACCACGCAGATCGTGCCCAGCGCTATCCCCGTACGGTCGATCAGCGGCGCGCCCATGTACGAGCGGATGCCGATCTCGTCCACGACCGGGTTCCCCGCGAAGCGCGGGTAGTCGCAGACGTCCTCCAGGACCAGCGCCTTGCGGCGCACCACGACGTGCGGGCAGTAGCCGTGGTCGCGGTCCATGTACCGGCCCACGTTCCCGCCGGCCGCCGCGTTGAGGTCGCTTCCGCTGTGCGTGCCCGTCGGGGTGTGCAGCCCGGCGAAGAACTGGCGGTGCTCGTCGATGAAGTTGACCATCGAGAACGGGGCGCCGGTCACCTCCGCGAGCCGGTGGGCGAACTCGTCGAACGCGGGCTCCGGCCGCTCCCCGAGACCCAGTTCCCGCAGCCGCCGCACACGCGCGGGTGCCTCCTGGTCGACGGGGGTCAGCAGCAGGTGACCGGTCGGGTCGTAGGTCATGACGGTGCTCCGTAGCTCGGCACGGGGGCCGGGATGGTGGTGAGCAGATGCTGGACGAGGGTGAGGAGGGTGCGGATGCCGGCGCTGGAGATCCGCGCGTCGCAGAGCACCACGGGCACCTCGGGCTTGAGGTCGAGCGCGGCCCTGACCTCGTCGGGCTCGTAGCGGTAGGCGCCGTCGAACTCGTTGACCGCGATCACGAATCCGATGCCCCTGCGCTCGAAGAAGTCGACGGCGGAGAAGCAGTCCTGAAGCCGGCGGGTGTCGGCGAGGACGACGGCTCCGAGGGCGCCCTCGGAGAGCTCGTCCCACATGAACCAGAAGCGCTCCTGGCCCGGGGTGCCGAACAGGTACAGCACGTTCCTGTCGTCGAGCGTGATGCGGCCGAAGTCCATGGCGACCGTGGTCGTGGTCTTGGACTCCACGCCCTCCAGACTGTCGGTACCCGCGCTGACCTGGGTCAGCAGCTCTTCGGTGCTCAGCGGTTCGATCTCGCTGACCGCGCCCACGAAGGTCGTCTTGCCCACGCCGAAACCGCCCGCCACCAGGATCTTGAGCGCGGTGGGGAACGGGTCGGTCGTGAAGCTCTCGTGGCGCTCAGAGCCGTTGTCGTAGGCCATCGAGCACTGCCTCCAGCAAGGAACGGTCGGTTGGGTTGGCGTGGAAGCGGGGCGCGCGGGCGGTCAGCGCCCCGCAGTCCACGAGGTCGGAGAGCAGGACCTTGGTGACGACGGCGGGTAATCGCAGATGCGCCGCGATCTCCGCCACCGAGGTGGGTCCGTCGCACAGCCCCAGGGCCAGGCTGTGCTCGGGACCCATGTGCGGCTGCGGGGAGGAGCCGGTCGCCATCACCAAGGAGAGGAGGTCCAGGGCGGTGGTCGGCTGGGTCCGGCCACCGCTCACGGTGTACGGACGGATCAGCCGGCCCGCCGCGTCGTCGAGCCAGGGCCCCTCCTGGGGGGACACCGCGCTCACTGCCCCGTGCTGCCCGCCGCCCCCGCCGCTTGTCTGGCGGGAGTGACGAGATACGGCCGTACGCTCTTGACCAGCATCGCCATCTCGTACCCGAGGACGGCGGCGTCCGCCTCACGTCCGGCGAGGACCGCCAGACATGTGCCGGAACCGGCGGTGGAGACGAAGAGCAGCGTCGAGTCCAGCTCGACGACCACCTGTCGCACCTCACCCCCGTCGCCGAACCGGGCGCCGGCGCTGCGGCCGAGCGAGTACAGCCCGGAGGCCAGCGCGGCCATGTGGTCGGCGGCGTCCGTGTCGAGGCCGTGGACCGACTTGACCAGGCCGTCGGAGGAGAGCAGGACCGCGTTCCGCGTGTACGGGACCCGCTGGACCAGACCGCTCAGCAGCCAGTCGAGATCCGAGGAATGGCCGTTCGGCACATTGCTCGCCATGGTGCATCTACTCCTTGTGCGCGTCACCGTGACGCGGCGGTTCTTGGGGGGAGGGCTGGGATTCCGCGAGTCCGATGCCGCGCTGGAACGCGGCCATCAGACCCGGGTCGTGCAGGGCGTGCTCCTCGGGCCTGCGCGCCACCGGCTCGTCCCGCAGCTGCGGGACGAGGTGCTCCTGGGCACGCCGCTTGGGGAGCAGCGGGCGGCCCGGGGGCTGGGCTCGCTCCATTGCCTCGGCCTGCTGCAGGGGGATCGCGGGGGCGGAGGTGGTGTACGTGAGCGGTCGGTGCGGGGGTTCGGCCGACGCGTGCTCGGCCCGTACGGGCGCGGGCGTGTGCGTGGCGGGAGCCGCCCCGTTGGTGTGTACGGGCGGGGTGGCCGGTGCCGGAGCGGTGGGGACACCGTGGACGGCCGGGTGTGGGGCACCCTGCGGCCGGTGCGGAACGTGCGGCACCTGGGGTGCCTGCGGGACCTGAGGCGACTGCTGCACCGGCCGGCCCTGCGGGACCTGGGGCGGCTGCTGCACCTGCGGGGCCTGCTGGACCTGCGGGGCCTGCGGGGCCTGCTGGATCTGGGCCGTCTGGTTCGCGCTGCGCGCGAGACCTTCGGGGTCGGCGCCCAGAAGGCCCTGGGGAAGCACGAGGACGGCCTGGACACCGCCGTAGATGTTGGACTGGAGCCGTACCGCGATGCCGTGGCGGCGGGCGAGCGCGGAGACGACGAAGAGTCCGATGCGGCCGTCCTGGAGCAGGTGAGCCACGTTCACCTGGTCAGGGTCGGCGAGGAGCGCGTTCATCTTGTTCTGCTCGGTGACCGGCATGCCCAGGCCGCGGTCCTCGACCTCGATGGCGAGGCCGGCGGTGACGTACTGGGCGCGCAGCAGCACGGTGGTGTGCGGTGCGGAGAACACCGTCGCGTTCTCGACGAGTTCGGCGAGCAGGTGGATGACGTCGGCCACGGCATGGCCCCGCAGCGTACCGTCGATGGGCGGCACCAGTTTCACGCGTGGGTACTGCTCGACCTCCGCGATGGAGGAGCGCAGCACCTCGGTCATGGTGACCGGATTCGACCACTGGCGGCGGGAGATGGCGCCGCCGAGCACGGCGAGGTTCTCCGCGTGGCGGCGGATGCGGGTGGCCAGGTGGTCGACGTGGAACAGGCCCTTGAGCAGCTCGGGGTCCTCGACCTCGTTCTCCAGCTCGTCGAGCAGCTGGATCTCGCGGTGCACGAGGGACTGGAGACGACGGGCGAGGTTGACGAAGACCTCGACCTTCTGTTCGTTGCCGACGCTGCTGGAGAGCCGGGAGGCCTGCACCACGGCAGCCACCGCTGCCTCGTGCGAGCGGTTCAGCTCCTGTGCGAGCAGGTCGAACTCGTCTCCGGAGGCCACCGTCGGCAGCGTGACCGGGCGGTCCGGGGCACCCTCACCCCTGCGCAACTGTTCGACGACCGTACGCAGTTCACTCTGGGCGCGCGCGCTGGAGCGGCGCAGGGCGTTGCAGCGGTCGAGGACGGCCTTGGCCGCCCGGTCGGCGCCGAGCGCCGCCGCGGTGATGGAGGCGACGGTGAGGGCCGCGGCGCCCGTCAGGGCGGCCCAGAGGCCAGGGGTGGGGCTCGCTCCGGTGGACCGGAGCGTGAAGAGAACGGCGGCGGCGCCACCGAGTGCGACCGCGATGGCGGGAAGCACGGAGGTGCGCAGGAGTTGGGGGCGTATGCGGGCTTCCGTCGGGAGCGGCGCGGTGTGCTGCGCGGGTGGGGGGGCTCCCGCACCGGAAGCGGAACGGGCGCCTGACCGGCCGTGCCGCCCGCCCTCACGGCGTTCGGACCGCGCGGCGGGTGCGCGAAGTTGAGACATGAGTGTCCTTGGTACGTGCCCAGGATGCGGCGTACGACGGGGGTGTCTTACGTGGGTCTGACGAGGCTACCGATGATCACCAACCACCCACTGTAGACGTCAACCGTTCATGTGCGGTGCGCAGTTGGCAAACTTACCCGTAGACGGGACTCACTCTGGTATCAGCCTTCGCACGACAGGCCGAGAAGGCATGGCCGGAACTCGACACGGGTGGTGGGGCACGGAACGGAGGAGGCGTCCGGAGGCCTCCGCCCTCCTCCACCAAAGGCTGAATCCCGTCGACCGGAATCGCACCCACCCCCTTCACACAGCGAGCCGAGCACCCCGCTCCTCCACCCCGCGGGGCACTCCCCCCACCCCCGCGACCCGGCCGCGACCGTTCACATTCGCATTCGCGTTCGCATCGACACCCGCCCGAGCCTGACGGAGGAGGCCACCCGACCCGCCTGGTTCAGTTCGGCCTGAGGATCCAGCGCTGGTGCAGGCCCACCACCGCCAGCACGGCGGCGAGCATCCCGAGGAACACGAACAGGGCGGAAACCGACCAGAGCAGCAGGAGACCTGCGACGAAGGCGACGAACATCCCGACCAGGCCCCAGACGAATCCGCCGAAGAGAAGGAACACGGGCGGCATGCCGACGGCCCCCGCCAGCAGCAGGCCGAGGGCGAGCCAGACCACCATCATCCATGGCCAGAGCCTCGACTGGGTCGGCGGCGGATACGTGCTCACGTGCCCGCGCACCTCCAGCCGGACCGCTTTCCCCTGCCAGAAGCGCAGTTCGGCGCGGTCACCCGGCCGCGCCTCGTCATAGGCCCGCCGCTCCACTTCCAGCCATGACGTGTCGCCTTGCCACCCGACCCTCAGCTGGTGATAGGTCGTGCAGGTGGTGGTGGTCCCGCCGGCGGTGGTGCCGCCGATCGTCACGGTGCCCCCGCCGGCCCCGCCGGCCATACCGGGCCCGGCGCCGCCGATCGTCACGGTGCCCCCCGACGTACCGCCGCTGGAGCTGCTCGTCGTGCAGCGCTCACCCGTCCTGCGGTCGAGCACCTCTCCGACCGCGGGTCGGACGCATCCCTCCCGGTCGCAGACCGACGCCGCGCGGTAGTCGAGCGTTCCCCGGTAGGCGTCCACGACGTTCCCCACGGCCGACCACGCCAGGGCCCCGCTGACGAGGACGAGCAGGACCCGGATCCAGACCGGTGGCGGTACGTCGTACCAACTCAGGCCGAAACGTTGGGACTTCACCCGTTCCTGATGCCCGCGGCAGGGGCCTTCGAAGCCCGCTGCGCGCCGCCGGGACGCGCGCCGTCAGCGGTCGCCCGCGAGGTCGAGGTCGCCGCTGCGGGGCTCGGGCGACACCTCGGCGCGGCCGGAGCGGCGCCACGGGCGGGCGATCGGGCTGGACACGCCGCGCCACCACGGGTCCTCGGGGAGCTTCTCGCCGGGCTCGAACGGCTCGCCGGGGCGGGGGGCGGCCACGGCCTGGCCCACGTCCTCGGCGGCCTCGCCCGTCCACTCGCCCGGCTCCGCCCAGGGGTGGAAGGCCAGGTTGAAGGTGCCCCAGTGGATCGGCAGGAGCACGCCGTGCGGGCGGCCCCCCTGGAGGTCCAGGTGGGCCTGGACGCCCTCGGCGGGAGTCATGTGGATGTCCGGCCAGTACTCGCTGTACGCGCCGATCTGGATCATGGTCACGTCGAAGGGGCCGTGCGCGGCGCCGATCTCCGCGAAGCCCGGGAAGTAGCCGGTGTCGCCGCTGTGGTAGACCCGGTGCTCGGGGCCGGCGACGACCCAGGACGCCCAGAGGGTGTGCTGGGTGTTGCGCAGACCCCGGCCGCAGAAGTGGCGGGCGGGGGTCGCGGTCAGACGCAGGTCGCCGATCTCGGTGGACTCGTTCCAGTCGAGCTCGCGCAGCCGGGAGGCCGGCACGCCCCAGCGCTCCAGGTGGGCCCCTACGCCGAGCGGAACGGCGAACACGGTGTCCGTGCCGGCCAGCGCCTTGATCGTGGGCAGGTCGAGGTGGTCGTAGTGGTCGTGGGAGATCACGACGACGTCGACCGGGCCGAGCGCGGCGAGCGGCAGCGGCACCGGGTGCAGCCGCTTGGGGCCGGCGAAGGCGAAGGGCGAGCAGCGGTCGCCCCAGACGGGGTCGAAGAGGACCCGGTGGCCGTCGATCTCCGCGAGGACGCTGGAGTGCCCCATCCAGGTGATCCGGAGGCCCGAGACCGGGGGCTTGGCGAGGTCGGCCACGGTGGTGGCGTGCACGGGGATCGTGCCGGTGGGGGCCCGGAGCGCCCGGGCCTCCTTCTGGAAGTAGATCTTCGCGAACTCGACGGTGGAGCCGGACGGCCTGTGCCGGGCGGCCACGGGGTTCTGGAAGACGCCGTCCGCGAAGTTCGGCGAGCGGCGGATGCGCTCGAGGCGCTCTCCCTCGGGATCGGCGCCGAAGGCTTCGGGGCGCAGGGCGCGCAGCCTGGCCCGCAGCGAATGGTCGGAGCCGGTGCCGGTCACGGGACCTCCTGGTGGTCGGGGTCGTTCCATTATGGTCGGCCCGCGCCGTTCCCGGCCGGAGCATGCGCGATACTGAACGCTCATTCAGTAGCACCCCCTGCCTCACCAGCAGTCCCACCGACAGAGCCACCAGCAGCCTCGCCGCACCCTCGGAGATCGCCCATGACCACCGCCCCGCTGATCTCGCTGACCTGGTTGGACCCTGTCACCGGCCGACAGGGGCATCTGGTGATCGACCGGCTGGTGCGGGGCGTGTGCAGCGGCGGGCTGCGGATGCGCGAGGGCTGCACAGCGGCGGAGGTGGCCGGGCTCGCGCGCGGGATGACCATGAAAGAGGCCCTGCACTACGACCCGAAGAGCCGGTACGTCCCCCTGGGCGGCGCCAAGGGCGGCATCGACTGCGACCCCCGCTCGCCCGAGGCGTACGGCGTCCTGGTCCGCTATCTGCGGGCGGTGCGCCCCTACGTCGAACGCTTCTGGACCACCGGCGAGGACCTCGGTCTGACCCAGGACGTGGTCGACAGGGCGGCGGCCGAGGCGGGGCTCGTCTCCTCGGTGCAGGCCGTCTATCCGCTCCTGGACGACGAGGCGCAGGCCCGGCGCAGGCTCGCCGACGCGTTCGCGACCGAGGTGGACGGGATCGGCCTCGACGAGTTGGCGGGCGGCTGCGGGGTCGCCGAGTCGGTTCTGGTGGCCCTGGAACGGGCGGGCAGGCCGTACGGCGGTACGCGGGTCTCCGTGCAGGGCTTCGGGACCATGGGCGGGGCCACGGCACGCTTCCTGACCAGGGCCGGGCTCACGGTCGTGGCGGTGGCGGACGTACGGGGCACGATGACCAACCCGGACGGGCTCGATGTCGAGGCGCTCCTCGCCGCGCGCGACGCGCACGGCACCGTGGACCGCGCCGCGCTGCGGCCCGGGGACCGGGAGGAGCCCGGCGACGCCTGGCTCGCCGTCGACGCGGAGGTGCTCGTCCCGGCCGCCGTCTCGTACGCGATCGACCCCCGGAACCAGTCGAGGATCACCGCCCGCTGGATCGTCGAGGCGGCCAACATGCCCGTCCTCCCCGACGCGGAGGCGCTCCTCGCCGCGCGCGGCATCACGGTCCTGCCGGACGTCGTGGTGAACTCCGCCACCAACGCCTGGTGGTGGTGGACCCTCTTCGGCGACATCGGCGCCGACCCGGACGAGGCCTTCGCCCACATCCGGACGGCCATGCGCGCCCTCGTCGGCCGGATGCTGGACCGGGCGGAGGCGGACGGCACCACGCCGCGCGCCGCGGCCCACGCGCTGGTCGAGGAGCGGCTGCCGGAGATCGCGGAGCGGTACGGCTGGTACTGATCCAAAGCCGAACGAACCCAGCGAGATCACCCGACCAGCCAGAAAGATGATCATGCCGTCGGCATGGTCTGTGTAGGCTGACCGGCGTGACGAGAGTGCGGCTGAGCGTGGCGGAACGGCGGGACGAGCTGCTCCGCGCCGCCGTCGCGCAGATCGAGGAGCGGGGTGTGGCGGCCGTCCGGATCGCCGATGTCGCCAGCGCCCTCGGGGTCAGCAACGCGCTCGTGCTCTACCACTTCTCGACCAAGGAGAAGCTCGTCGCGGAGGCGTTCGCGTATGCCGCCGAGTCCGACCTCGTGCATCTGCGCCGACTCCTGGGACGCCGGACCACCGCCCTGCGCCGCCTCCGGGCGGCCGTCCGGTGGTACGCCCCGACCGGGCAGGCCAAGGGCTGGCGGCTCTGGATCGAGGGCTGGGCGGCCTGCCTCCGGGAGCCGGCGCTCCGCGAGGTCGCCGGGGCGCTCGACCAGCAGTGGAAGTCGGCCCTGACCCGCGTGATCGCGGAGGGCGCGGCGGCCGGCGAGTTCCCGTGCGCCGATCCGGCGGCCGCCGCCTGGCGGCTGACCGCCTTCCTGGACGGTCTTGCGGTGCAGATGACGTCGTACGCCGGGTCCCTCTCCCGCGCCGCCATGCTGGAGTGGGCCGACGCGGCCCTGGCCCGGGAACTCGGGCTGCCGTCGCTGGACGCGCCGGCACCCCCGCAGCCGGCACCCCCGCCGACGACGCCCCCGCAGCCCCCGGCGTAGGCCGGGCGCGCCCCGGCAACCACCCGGCTCGACCACCACCCGCCGCCGGCCACCACCCGCCGCCGGCTACCACCCGTGCCCGACCGCTCAGGTCTGGACGAGCGGCTCGTACGCCGCCTCCGTGAGCCCGAAGGTCCAGGCGACGCCCTCGCGGGCGGTCCTCGTCCGGGGCGGCACCCGCAGCCAGTACGTACGGAAGGTCCCGTCCGGCTCGGGCGTCGCGTTGACCACCTCGACCATGACCACGTCCTCGTCGTCCACGAGCTCGATCCGCCAGAGCACTCCGCTCTCGTCCCGGGCCACCGGCTGCGCGCCCGACTCGGCGAGATAGCGCTCGTAGCCGTAGAACTCCAGCATCACGCGGCGCAGTTCGGCGTTCTCCTCGGAACGTATGCGCTCCGGGGTGAGCCCGCCCAGTTCGGCGAGGAACTCCGCCGGCACGGCCATGCCCCGCCAGGCGTGCAAGGCGAAACCGTCGCCGTAGGCAAGGGCCGGGCCGTCGCCGCGGTCCAGCCGGCCGGCCTCGTCCCGGTGCAGCTCGACGGGCCTTTCGCACACCACGGCGACCTTCTCGTACGGCCACCACCAGCCCGCGTTCTCGGCGACCGCCGTGAGTCCCGCGAGGCGCTCGCCCCGGCCGTCGAAGGCCGCGAGCCAGGCCGCGTCGTGCTGGCCCAGGACCGCGTCGAGCAGCACGAGCCGCACGGCGGCGGCGTGCTCGGCGGCGGTGCCGTCGCCCGCGGCGGCTCCGTCGGAGCCGCCGCCCCCCTCGGCGTCCACCCCGGCCCCTAT